>JAAEPL010000325.1 GCA_024232675.1 Planctomycetaceae bacterium | reverse complement strand
GTGAAAACAGGGTTTGCTCGTCGTCGCGGGCCTTTGGAAGCGTCTAAAAGCATGAAATTTCGCGGAGTTACGCTGGGAAGACCGTTTTGCCGGTTGTATCCACACTGACTTTTGCAGTAATCGCTGTACAATTCAAATTAATCTCAATCAGCGTCCCCTTTAAGCAATGGAGCCCAAATGCAGTGCTGTAATAAAACGATGTGGTTTTTGGTCATCGCGTTTGCAGGCGGAATCACGATGGCGGCGTCTTTCGCAGTCAACGGATTTGCCAACCCGAGCGGGGATCTTAAACCGGAGGAGAATTCCGCAGTGACAGAACCAACCGGAGATCTAGCGGTAGCGACATTTGGAGGCGGTTGTTTTTGGTGCGTGGAAGCTGTGTTTCAGGAACTGGAAGGCGTGTCAAAGGTCACGTCCGGTTACATGGGCGGGTACGTTAAAAATCCCAGCTATACGGCCGTTTGTACCGGGAAGACGGGACACGCCGAGGTAGTGCAGATCACATATGATCCCGACAAGGTCTCTTTTGAAAAATTGTTGGAGGTCTTTTTCGCGACCCACAACCCGACGACACTAAATCGCCAGGGCAACGATGTGGGAACCCAATATCGCAGCGCGGTGTTCTACCACGATGATGAGCAAAAGAAAATTGCCACAGAGATCAAAGCGAAATTAAACCAGTCGGGTGCTTATTCTAACCCGATCGTGACGGAAGTCAGCGCAGCTTCAAAATACTACGAAGCAGAAGATTATCACCAAGACTACTTCGCTTTGAATCCGCGACAGGGCTACTGCCGAGCGATCATTCAACCGAAGATGAAAAAGTTTCGTAAGGTCTTCGCGAAGGACCTGAAGTCCCGATAGTCAAAGACAAAAATCTCTTATGATCAGCCCACGGCGACCGATTTCTATCGGTCGCCGTTTTTTGTGGGATAAAGGATCAAGTGAAGCGTGCAGATTCAACTTGGTGAAAACGGTTGCGACGAAACGGGATTAGCCTTGCCTAATGCTTGCCATTTACCGGATATCGAATTAGCGGCATGGAGCTCGCCCGTAAAAGACTAGCCGTGCCTTCGGGCGTACCTAGACGGTGACTTTGCCGGATATTCGGAGTAGAGATAGCTTAAGGGTATTTCATCCACGTCACACAGATTTTACTGTTTGTACCGTTAATGCCGATATCCTTCACAGGCCAGCGCTCGTGGTTAAGCCCATGCTCCCAGCAAACGGCAGCCTTGCCGGTCGGAACGGATGGTTATCGCAGGCCGAGTATTTGTTGGCGTTGGTTAACGTCAAGTGGGACGAATTTACCTGCTCGCTCCCGCAAAACAAATTCAAACGGGACGTTGTCAGGCGATAGGCGGCCTCTTGATTACCGGTTGGCGCATGGAGTGCCGAACATGCGAACGCGGCACACCAAAAAATGCTGGTGTGTCCCCGTAGAGAGCAATTGGATTGCCAGCGGCTAAGAGAAGCTGTTGGAATATAAGAAACGACCGCATCCACAGGAGCACCTTAAAATGACAAAAGTAATTAACGAAATGGATCGCTTTTTTGCTTGCTGGTTGTGCGCGTGCTTTGTTTGTTTGGCGACGACAAGCAACGGTCTCGCGCAAACTGTGGATCCGGTACCGATGGCTAAGCCAACGGCAGTAATTGTGGATCCACGAGATGATGACTCACGACCTGATTTGGGCGTAATTTTCAAGACAGGGGAGTTGGTCGTTAGCTCCGTTTTCACGAACGGCCCTTTCCATCAGGTCAAGATATATACTGGTGATAGGATCACCCAAATAGACGGTGTAGCGGTTGGCAATGTAAATGACATTACCCGTATCCTGATGAACAAAAACCCCGGTGAGATAGTGCGGATCACCCGGGAGCGGGACAGTCAATCCAAAGAGTTAGCGGTGACGTTGATGTCCCGCACCCAACTCTACAAGGCTTCACGCAGTAAGGAAGGGTTTGCGACGAATATCAGCAGACAATATGTCTACCACCAATTGCCGCGGCCAAGAAAAGCCAGCGGCAACTTGGGGATTAAAAATGACGCGAAGATTTAAGGACTGTCGACATCCAGGAAAATCGCACTTGGCAACCAACGTGCGGTTTATTTCCGAACCGATGTTTGCCCGGTATCAGTCAGTATCTTTCGAAGCATTTTTGACTCGTTCCTCGAGATCTTCGTTGCTAATCCCCAGTTGCTTAGCAAGACCTTTGAGCACCTTGAGTTCAGTTTCCTTAAGTTCGCCGTTCGCGACACACACTTTCAGTAGGACATCGAGACAAAAGAGCGGTTCCTCTCTGAGAATATTGAACTGCTGTTTGTAAAATTCCGGATCTCTTTCGGAACGCTCGATCATCGCCGTCAGAGAGGCCTCTCCAACTCCTTCGGCGGCCGCAAGAGTTCTGACGTGGGCCAGTTCATCCGCGGTGATTTCTCCATCTGCGCCGGCAACGCAACAGCAAGCCCGCAAAATCTCTACCCGTTGCGTAGGTGTCATGCTCATTTAGTAATTCCTTTGTGTTTTATGGGAGCTAGTCATCGATTTATGGCATAGCCCCGCGGTTATTGCCTAATCTATACTGTTGGTTCCAACTTAATCGACCCATCCGCTGGTTAATTGATAAATGACAACAGGTCACCTGGTCAATCGGGAAACTGACGAAACGTCGCTGCGCCGCACGCAACTCCTTTACGACCAAAAACTAATTCCGGCAGAAAAAAAGCCTTTTCTCATCGATTTGCGGCATAGCGGTGGCCCTTTCATGGCGGTCGACAATGGGCAATTCATTTTAGATGTGGCATCTCAAATTGCCTCTTTGGGTTTAGGTTTCAATGCCGGGGCCATGTTCGGGGCCGCTCAATTTTTAGAATCCTGGACTGGGAATCAGCAGACATATGCGATTCGCGCAGTGCGGAAGGCATTTCATCAACTGCTCCTGGATTTGTCGGGTTGGCCTCAAATGCATCTCCAACTGTGCAATTCCGGTGCTGAGGCCAATGAACTGGCATTGGGCTTTTGTTTCAAACATCGCAAAGATCCACAGGCCAAAAAAATTCTGGCGTTCGAGGGAGCGTTCCATGGTCGAATGATGATGACACTTGCATCCACTTGGAATGTGAAAAAAAGGGAGCCGTTCGCGTGGCAAGGTTATGAAACTTCCTTTGCTCCTTATCCCGAAATGGATACCAGCGACATCACGGCTCCGCTGATTCCCGCTCAGTGGCAAGAGGTTTGGGCCCAATCGAGTCAGCAAACCAACGAGCAAGCACGGGAGGCGGTCTATCAAAAATTTAACAGTAATGATTCCCTGCTCGTGCAAGAAATAAACTGCCTGCTTAAAGTTCATGAAATATTGAACGCCGGCGGACATTATGCCGTGCTTATTGAACCGATGCAGTGTGAAGGTGGAGATCGATATAGTTCTGCAAGGTTTCACCATGGCTTGATCAATCTTGTTAAAGGATTTGGGATACCGCTGGTTTACGACGAAATTCAAACCGGATTTGGTTTGGGGGGTGACTTTTTCTGGCACCGTAAATTCCGGTTGCAAGATGCCCAGGGCGTACCGCTCTATCCCGATCACGTGGTGTTGGCAAAGAAGGCACAGGTCGGAGCGGTTTTGTCTCATCAGCCCAGCAATTTTGTGGAACAGTACAATACCGCCTCGCTTACTCGTGGCTTTATTCAGGCTTCGATGATCGATCAATTTCATTCTGAAATTGAACGCATGGAAAAACGCACGAGGGAGGAATTGCATGCTTTATTAGATGATTTTGGTTCAGCGATTTCTCGCCCTCGTGTTTGCGGCATGTGTTTCGCCTTTGATTTTCAAGATCCGGAACTGCTAAAGAAATTTGTTGCCAAGCGGTTCCTGCATGGCCTGTTGTATTATCCTGCCGGAGATCGAGCGGCACGTTTTCGTTTCAACTTGGCTTGCCGTGGTGAGGTATTAGATCTGATCTGGCAACAGATTCGAGCTGCCCTAGCGGACACGATCGAGGGCAAGCAACCAGCCTCTTCGGTACTCATTAAAGCACCCGACACAAATGCATACTTCGCGTTTCACCAAAGCTTCATCAGCGCTAAACTGAAAGGGTTGCATCAACAGCCTCCTGCGGGAAACGTAGCAATCGATTTCTTGACTCAAGCCGTGGAAGATTTAGGCATTGAGGGAGAGGTGGTATTTCTGGAGCCGTCCAATTGGCATCAATATCGCCAACAGGTATGGGACATGCAGGCACTGATCTATGAGCCCTTGCGACAAACTGAGATTGAGAAATTTGATCAGTTGATGGAAGCAGAAAATTCCCTGGCCTTTTTGTTGCTTAAGGACCAGCAGATCATTGCCATGGCCTTTGCCGCGCCGCCGATAAATTTCCCTAAAGAGCGAGGGTTGCCAGAAGATCGGTTTTTTAGGGATCCTGAGACCCTGTATATGCTGGATCTGACCGTTATTCCCAAATACCAAGGTCGCTTGGGAAGGTTGATGAAGCAAACGCTTTGCCTTGCGGCACAATCGCGGGGCAGGCACGCTGTCCAAGGACGAAATCGGGACAGGGTGGCCCGGGGTATGTGGGCCATCAACCTGTCGCTCGGCGCATTTGGAACCGACATTCTGCGAGATGATTATCTGGACGAACAACCCTATCGGGACTGTCTCATGTATCGGTGTGGATTGGTCTGGCAGGATGAGCCAATTTCTTTATCGACGGGAGTGGAACAGCCTTTAGAGGCGATCGATCTCAATGAAGAGTTTTGTCATAACAATTTGCCTTCGATCCCCAATAAGCTGACACTTTCCAATTTTGTCACGAATGATTACCTGAAACAACTTGACCGTGTTTTTGGTTTGTTGCCGGCCCGACTGAGGCACGGATATTCCGCCAGTGGTATGAGCGAGTGTGTCGACAAACTTGTGAAAACGCTTTGGCTTCGACGCAAACCTCGTAATCGTTTGCTTCGTATCGGGGCTCCCTTTTTTGGGCACGGAAGTTTCCTGTCTCGGTCGTTGTCAGGTGATCCCGATCCGCTATTTCCCTGCACCC
>JAAEPL010000324.1 GCA_024232675.1 Planctomycetaceae bacterium | reverse complement strand
TGTTTCCTCACGCACGTCGGTTTCCATAATGCCGGCCCGCCCGCCGCCGATGGCACCCGCATAAGCTAACGCTAAAGGAAAGTGCTGTTCCCGATCCATTCCCGGACCGACGCCTGCGAGGCAAGGGACCCCACCGCCATCTACGAAGGCAGACCGCACGCGGTGACCTGCACCCTTCGGTGCCACCAAAAGGGAGATGACGCCAGGTGGCGGTTTGACCGTTTCGTACAGCAGGCTGAAACCATGGCAGCAAAGCACGCCGTCCCCCGGATGCAAATGCGGTAAAACCTGCTCCTCAAAAATGGGGCCTTGAAACTCATCCGGTAACATCAAACAGATAAAATCACACGTCTCGGACGCCTCGGCAATCGACAGCGGTTCGAAACCATCGCTGACTGCCGCGTCGAAACCCTTGCCCGGGCGCTGCCCAATCGTCACCTGACAAGAAGAATCCCGCAAATTCAGAGCATGGGCGCGACCTTGCGCTCCGTAACCAAGAATGGCAATGCGTTTGTCCTGCAACAATGCTGGGTTAATATCGTCATCGAAGTAAATGGTAAGAGACATTTCGCGAACTCGTTACAGAATTTATGTTAGATCGGTTCTAGGGTGCCGCGGTTGGCAACAGCACCGTTGTTTCACTTAGGACCACCGCTATGATGGAAATCGCTACCCTGCCGTCTCATGGATTTTATCGACCTTGAAAATGCCTCGTCCTGAAAAACCCATGGCTTCCAGCGGACTTGGTTGCGGCTACCTGTTGAAGCTAACGTTGCTTATCAGTGTTCTGATGATCGTAAACAGCTACCTGGTGGGCAAGGTGGTACGTTCATTCGTTTATCTTTTGCCTGATATCCTAGACGATATCAGGCTCTATCAGTTCTTCCAGATCTTTCTGCCGATTGTAGTGGTTTGCATCCAATTTTGGATTTACGACCGCTGCAAAGACCTTTGGCTAGGGAAGCGAAGCGGAGGGGCAAATACGCCAGAGGGTTAACCCCTGCTGCGTTTCAGGTGGCTTCATCGAGCCAGCCAAAATTGCCGAGAGCGGTGCGGCGTGCTGGCGCTCCGCAAGCACGGCCACTGAACACGACGCCTTGGAGAAGCCTGCCGCTGAACTGGACATCGCCCGTGAGTCTAGCGACGTTTGATTTTCAAAGCGCTCGCCCCCAAGGCAAATCGCTTGGAATGTTGTTCCTGCAAGTATCCACGCACGACGCAACGCCCACGCGCCCAATCGGGCACCGTCAGCTCAAACTGAAAATTCCCCTCTGGGATCTCCACGGTACGCTGGGAAACCCGGCGTTGATTGGATTGCTTGTACACTTCTCGATAACTATCCAATGACTCGTCGTCCCATTTGAATTCTGTGCGACGTGGCGGCCGTTTTTGAAAGCGATCACGGCAATAAACTAATTCCGCCATTAACGTGCCCTGATGAGGAGAATACCCGGAGACGCGAATGGTCTCACCATCGTTGCTGGTTTCCGCGGTCAATTGAATCTCCTGCGGCCGCATGACTCGCAGCAAAGGATCGCCCAGAAGATGAAACAAATGGACATGTTCCTCGGCTTCTGTATCGAGGGCATTACCAGCGGGGCTCAACGTTTTGCTGAGCATGCGAATCGTCTCCCGATATTGCGATTGGGAAGTGGGTACTAATGGGCTGTCTTTAGCCATTTCAGACGTTTCCATCAATTTGCGTTTGGCCACAAGAAACATCTCTCCCAGCGTGGCACTGTTGCCGGAGAAGTACTCTTCGATCAAACCCACCGATAACAAACTCATGCCGCACGGCATGGTCACACGAGAACCACACAGGGCCGCGATAGGCCCGCCCGGTTGGTTCACTAATTTCTCAGCTAAACAGTCCTTGGGTAAATCGAAGGCTCCGGTGTAGCAGGCCAACATCAATGCGATAGGGTTTCCCTGCTGGCAGTTCACACGCTCCGCATCTTCATCGCGGAACATGGGAAATCCACCAATCGGTGTGCGTACATAATCCAAACGATGAGGGTGTCCGTGGCCCATATACACCCAAAACAGGGACCCTTCGTTTAAGCGTTCCAAAGTCGTAGGAATGAATTCACGCGGATCAGGACAATAAGCACTGGACCAATTCGCGTACGTCATCGATGTGCAATATTCGGGTGGAATCAGGTCTGAAATCAGTCGCCTGGAAGTCTGTTCGATCACGGCGTCCGACAACGGTCCAAACCCACCCGTACCTGCGACCAAATTAATGCGGCGCTGCCACTCGCCTCCGCCAGTCGCTTCGTAGCGTATGATCTTGCGAATTTGATTTTCTAATTGTCGACGGGAATCAACTGCGATGCGACCAATCGATAATTCGGGAATGCCATCGCCGTTCAAATCAGCGTAGGTATTATCGGTGGCGATTTCCGGTTCCGAGCCAAATTTGCGAATCAGATCGGCAGCGACATAGTCGGTGGGGACCCCCCAAGCTTTACTGGATCCTTCCGATGACGGAGTGTCGCCGATTAGCACCACCGTTTTCAGTCGCCCTTGGGCGGCGACATCGCGAATCTGTTGCTTGACTGCATACGCACTGTTACCGGGAAACATCCAGTGAATTTGGTGGCCCTGACTCCGTCGGTAATCCAGCCATGGTTGTAACGTTTGCAAGAATGGCCGCGGGCATATGACGAGGGTATCGGCTACGCCAGCCGCATCATTACGGGGCGGTTTCAAAGAAACATGCGTACCGCTGACCCGTCCCACCGAACCGTTCGAGAGTCCGCGATCCGAAAGCACGCCGCGCTGCCCTAACGAGACGTCGGGACACGCCAGCAAAAGAAAAAAACACGTCAACGCCATGGCGACCGGTAAGATTTTTTCGACGAGCTGCACCGCAAATCCTTGGAGAAATAGATTACGTGACCGGTGGGGACTGTAGAGATTGGGAGCGAGTAAGCAAAGACGAATTCTGCATGACGGCGCGGTCCAACCTCGTCGGTGCCTTAACATACCCAACCTAGGGGAAGCAGGAGCCGTTATCGGAGTTCGCTATCAAAAATCAGTAGAGATTGAACGAATGCTGTCATTTCAACAGGCCGTTAAGGCCGGGAAAGCAGCCATTCCAAGACTAGACGCTAGTTTCCTGGGTCCTCTTCATCCGCTGCCTCTGCTTCCACTTCATCAATCACCGGCTCGCTTCCGGAATCGATCAACATGTATCCGGCCCAGAAAAACGGGTGGCTGGCCTTGATCGGCTGGTCTATCAACTTGTCTTGAATTCGGGGCTCTGCCGAATGATCCAGTTCCGAATCTGTGAACAGATCCAGGCTCCGTGCCCAAGCTTTGGAGGCGGGTTCTTTGCCCAAGTCCAGCAATAGTTCCCGCGTTAAGTCCAAACACGATTGACCGCCCACCCGCCAGCGACTGATCAAGATCGTGCGCGCGCCCGAGGCCATCAGTCCCGTGGTAGTGAGAAACAACTCGGAGCCATCGGCGTTCCGGGAACCTTCTGCACCCGACGCGACACCGGAAAGAATCAATTGATCCACGCCGTGCCAAGGTAGCATCATCCAAGACCGCAGATCACCGCCGGAGCGGCCAGCATCCATTTGCAAAGGTGAGAAAGCGACGGGATCTTTGACTTTTTCACTGCTTAACTCCCACACGACCAGCTGGTCTAGATTGGCAGCAATCAGCGCGGAAGGGCCTTGAGTGGTTTTATCAATGGTCTCAATTTTCGGCAGGGCTGCTTGGACATCTTCCAAACCAGCCGCAATGCGTTCTTTGTCATCCCGCAGAAAATTTCGGCTGGCGACGATCGCTGAGCGTTGAAAACGCCGAGCTTGCCGCTGATCGGGAACCCCCAGCGCTGCCAATGGAGCGTAGCGTACACGTACCCGTTCATTCAAATTGACCGACTCGGTGGCTGCCCCGACCTGCAACAATTCCATTGGCAAGTACCAGGCTTTTCCGTCAGGTACGAATACAATCTCTTCCAACTGGTCAATGGCTTGCGGTTGAGTCTGGGCAAATATCATCTCCGACAATTCTCGAGCGATCGGTCGCCAGTCTTCATTCTGGAAGGTGGATGGCGAGTACACAGCCGATTTTTCACCGACACTGATTGCATTCAGCAATTTGCGAAGTTGCTGGTTAAATACGCGAGCTGAAAATTGGCTCTCAATCGTGTAACGATCATTGGAGAGCTTCATGACATAATAGTTTTGGCCAATCTGTAAGAAAGTTACGATCACCTGACCTGGTTTCAGTTCCAATTGAATTTGCGGAACCGTCAGGGGCAATGGAAACGCCAACTCGCAGGGGTCGGGTAACAAGGCGATGGCGCGGAGGGTTCTTTCCTGCTGCCCAACAATCTTGCCCAAGGCCGACAGCAGATCACGCTGCTGCACAAATTCGGCGGCTTCCTTTTCCGGGGCAATCGGCAATAAGGCTAACTGGTTTCGTATTGCTTCCGCTTCATCCGACAGTGCCTTGTACTCTGGATAGCGATTGAGCAGGTCAATTTTTTGTTTGCGTGCCTTCACGCCGAGCGCTTCGATCGGAGCATTCAGCACCCACCTGAGCGCCAACAAACGGCCGCCCATGGGCAAGACACTGAAAAAGCGCTGACGCCGCACCAATTCGGCAATCCCAATCGCTTTTTCTTCAGCTTTACGGCTTAAGGCGACCTCGAACCAGCGTTCCATCGGTGCGTAGTGCGGCGTGGCCAAAAACGCCATCGTCTCCTCCGGTCGAAACGTCCAATCGGCAGGCGTTGGCTCTTCTAGCAATAAGTCGTACAACACCTCCGATTCGCGCGCCGTGACCGCTCCTTCCTTGACCGCGTTGTCCGCAGCCGCAATTTGATACAACCAGAAGGAGGTATTTTGAGCTGATTTAAGAAACTCATCGAATCTGGCGAAACCAACCTTTCGCTCGCCATCGACAAATGCGGCCATGGCCGCAGCGTACAACCAATTTGTAAAAGTGCGGCTGCGACGAATATCGTTGCGTCCCATCTCGCTTTTCGCTTTTTGCAAGAAGGCAATCGCGTTTTGGGCATCACCGCCTTCCGCCGATAGTCTGGCTGCCGTCGTTAGCAGCATCGCGTTTAAGGTCTCTCGATTCTCACGCTTCGCCCATTCAATCGCTTGTAGCAAGGGCGGGTAAGGCAACATCGTCCGTTTCGAAGAGTGCATTAGCGAAGCCAAACGCAGCGATTCGCCTACCATGTCGTATTGCTCAAACGCAGCCGCCACAACGGATGCTCGAATGAATAATTCCTGCGCCGCATCCACCTGGTTTTTTTGAATGGCAATTTGCCCCAATCCCATATAAGCAAGCGGGGTCAAGGGATGATTAACGCCACCAATCAAAAGTGACGAACGCAAAATCGTCTCAGCGCGATTAATCTCTCCCTGCGACAGTAACGTCAAGGCTTTGGGGATACCGGTCCAAGCGCCGATCACGTCGGACCCACCGTTACCGACCATCTGAGTCGCGATCGTCCGCGTCACCGGATTTAATTGCCCAATGGGTCCATTGATCTGGTAGCGACGATAACACGCCAAAGCCACGCAACGCATCGCCTCGGCAATGTCGACACTACGCAATCTCTCCGGATCAATTACACCGCCACGGCGGAGCGCGTCGTCATTCTCAGCGGGAGTTTTACCCAATCGAACGAGAAACCGGCGATTGAAAGCTCCATACAGGGCAGAAGGATCGTTGGGAGCCCACGGTACATTGGATCTTCGAGCCGCCCCTTGGTCCTCAGCGATCGGCGGGATTTGAGTTCTTGTCGTCCAACCTTGCAGGTTGAGGTACAAATCCAGAGCCGCATCGAACTGCTCCATCGCCAACGAATATTCACCCAAGCGATAGTAACTCTCACCCAACATCGTCCAGTAACACACCGAGTCCAAAAACCGCCCCCCGACAATCTGGATCGCACCCCGGGATAGGGAACGAAGATTGGCTTGCGCCTCGCGAAACTCCCCCTCGTAGATTTGGCCAAAGACCAAGTAATAGCTCTGCCGCGGAATCGGTTGATTTCCGGCCCCCTGAGCATGGGCGGAGGAAGCCATCCCAAACTGACCAGTTAACAACGTCAAACAGACGAGCAAACCGATCGCGAAACGGCGAAGGTTAATGGTATTTCCCACGGCAAAATCCCTTTCCGAAATGTATTGGCAGCCCGGTCGGTTAGGGCAGTGGACAATCCGAGTGATTGCACAAATTTGCTTGCTAAACCAAGACCCTAGGAATTCGATTCGGCATGGTGGCCCGCCTGCCGAAGTCAAAATGTCAACAATAGAACGATCTGCCAGCCCCTGCTTACCCTCCAAGCTTACCGGTATTAGCCGCCAAAGACGAGTATTTTCGGGATTTGCTGTCGCCAAAATTGGCCCTAAGACCATTTGTCAGCGAAAAATTCCAATTGAGGCAAAGTCCCCGCCACCCTCGGCCGATACCCTTTGTAACGGTTAGTCCGATTGTACGCTCGTAATCCCCTTTTCGACTTGCGCGTCGGAAGCAGGGAAACGCCAGACGGCAAAGATGGAGTCCATCCAAGATGAAACGCAAACAGACAATTAACTGGGTCAATGGAATCATGTGTGCTGTGATGCTGGCCTCGGCCGCAGCATTCTCAGGATGCCAGGTGAGTGTCGCAGGACAGACCTTGCCCAGCGGTTTTTACTTTAAGGATGATATCCAGTACTTCCGCAAGGGACCTGAATTCAAACTATCGCGTGAAGCTGCTGCTTTGAAAGCGGCCGAAGCTGACGCCGAAATACTGGGTAACTAAACCCACTGCTTGACGCAAGCATGAGATGGCGAACGCCACCGCATGCCCATGGATAGGCTGCCATACATTGCAGACCACCGCGCTGATGCGTGGTGGTCTGTTGTTGCGCACTCGCGTAAACGTCGGACGGAGTCGGCTACCAGAACTCCAAGCCGAGTGCTGCAGAATTATTCGGCTTAGGCTTCAAAGAC
>JAAEPL010000323.1 GCA_024232675.1 Planctomycetaceae bacterium | reverse complement strand
GGCATTCTTTGGTTAGGGAAAACCTGGACCGCACAGACCGGTAACTTGGGGCGGGCACTATGGATTCTGACAGGATTTTTTGCGGTCCTCTGGCTGCTTAGTAACACAGCAATTCACGAGACTCCCGTCCAAACACCCTTTTTCATATTGTTAATTATTGGTGCGTTATCGGCGTTATTCCTTAACAAAACCGTCTTCGGCCGGTACTTCTTTGCCTTGGGTAATAACGAAGAGGCGACGCGTTACAGTGGAATCAATACAGACCTGGTGACGATCATGGCTTACGTGCTCTGCGCGTTATGTGGTGGCATCGGTGCGGTCCTATTCACCCTGGACAGTAACAACGTGGAACCGTCAGGACACGGAAGCTTCTACGAACTCTATGCGATCGCGGCAGCCGTGCTCGGTGGTTGCTCGCTACGCGGGGGAGAGGGCTCCATTCTAGGTGTGATTATCGGAGCCACGATCATGCGTGTACTGTACAACGCCCCAGATATGATCGGGTTCGCCAGCCAACTGGAGATGTTCACGATCGGCTTCGTACTATTGATTGGCATCATCGTTGATGAAACAGCACGCCGCATGGCGGCGAACCGAGACCGTAAGATCGTGACCGAACCGTTACCACCTGCGACCGCGATGGAGCCCGCTTCAGAGCGTGCCTAAGGGCAGGGCAACTGCGCAAAAAAACCGACTTGCCATGCAACGGCAAGCCGGTCGGGTAATTTTTACTAGATAACGCTGCAACCTGAACTGGCAAGCGTCTCTCAAGAGCACGCCGCGTTAAGTCTTGATAGCCTTGCGGTTCAGTGCCGAATGATTGGGGTGCACGAGGTCTTTTACGATCCCAATCTTTTCCAGACCACGCAGGGTGATCCACGTCATATCAATCTCCCACCAGCGATGCCCATGACGAGCCGACCTTGGATCGGCATGGTGGTTGTTGTGCCAACCTTCGCCATTGGTCAACAGAGCGAACAACCAGTTGTTCGTGCTATCTTCGCGGGTTTCGTAATTCCGGTATCCCCAAATATGGGCGGCGGAATTGATGGCCCAAGTGACATGCCAGGTCCAGATCGTACGCATGACAACGCCCCACATGAGCCATTGCGAACCATATTGCAATGCTCCTGCCCCGGTACCGGTTGTTAAATACCCAATCAGGCTACCCACGCCGGTCAGCAGTAAGGCGTGCATCATATAGACCAGAATCCAGTTTTGGCCCTTCTGCAGCCACATGTAGTATCGATCCTGCATCAAGTCTCGCACGTAACGATCGTAGGCCGATGCCGTGCTGAGTTCTTTGTTGTCGATAAATAACCAACCCATGTGAGCCCAGAATGCGCTGACTCTTGGCGTATGCGGATCGGGTTGATGATCGGAGTGCTGATGGTGAACACGATGCACCAATACCCAGCGACCCGGAGAATCCTGGAAACTACAAACACCCAACGTGGCGAGCGTATACTCAAACCACTTGGGGCACTTGAAACCTCGATGCGTGAGCAAGCGATGGTATCCAGCGCCAATCCCCATGGAGGTGAACAAAAAATTCCCTACGAACAGCCACGCTACGCCCCACCAACTGAAAAAGTAGGGGAAGAATGCAAATGGAATTGCCAAGTGCATCACAATGACGGGAATGATGTATTCCCATAACAAACGGTCGCTCGTTTGGACTCCGGCAGGTTTAGGTAATCGTTCCCCCTTGCCAAGGTTGGTCCTCTCTTTAGCGACATGAATGTCTTTAGCGATTTTATCGTCTTCAGATAGCGGCTTTGCTACAGGTTTTACGTCGGTTGCCATATTGAAATCATCTCTGTGATGGATGGTTGCTTACTCGCGTAGTTTAACCGCCGGCAATCTGTTCAGGAACCTCAACTTTGCATCTAGCCCATTAGACCGAATGTGCCAAAACGCTCAAAGTTGCGTTATTACGGCACGTGAAGGGCAAAAACAATCGCTAAACGTTCATTCCTACAGCTTGCGACAGGTCGGCAAGCTCGTTATCAGCGAGTTGCTGTGAGATGAACCGGTTGAGTTGTTTTACGAATAACGGGCCACCGTAAATAAAACCCGTATAGACCTGAATTAAGCTGGCACCGCTACCAATCATGTTCCAAGCATCCTGCCCGTTCATGATGCCACCGACGCCGATTAAGGGAATCGTCCGCTCCGTTTTTTCGTAGAGTTCACGCACCATATTGCGACTTACTTGGGTCAACGGTTTACCGGACAGACCGCCATTTCCAATCTCTTGAATCCGTGCCGCGGAGGTCGACAAATCACTGCGTGAAATGGTGGTGTTCGTCGCAATAATTCCATCTATTTCGATTTCTTTTGCTAAAGCTGCAATATCTTCGACTTGATCGGCGTTTAAATCCGGTGCGATTTTTAATAAGACGGGCCGCGGCGTTACCCCGTTGGCGTTTGCCAGCCGTGCATTCTCTTTCATTAATTCGACCAACAACTCCTTCAGAGGGCCCCGATCCTGTAACGTTCTCAGACCGGGCGTATTCGGGGAGCTCACGTTCACCGTGAAATATCGGGCGAAGGGATGCAACAGACGGAAACTTTTCAAATAGTCCCCAACCGCGTGTTCCACATCGACGAGCTTGGTTTTTCCGATATTAATTCCGACCACAGGTTTAATCGACGTCGCCGCCAGTGCTGCCGCAGCCTGCTCAGCCCCTACGTTATTGAAACCCATGCGATTAATCAGGGCCTGATCATCTGGTCCCCGAAAGAGCCGGGGCTTGGGATTCCCCGCTTGCCCTACTCCCGTGATCGTACCGACTTCGATATGCGAAAAGCCCAAATGCCTGAGTGAATTAAACCAAGCAGCCTGCTTGTCAAAACCGGCGGCCAAGCCAACCGGGTTATCAAAATCGATCCCCCACACGCGGGATCGGAGCCGTGGATCCCTAACGCGTGTTAGTCGTCCCATGACGCTAGAGATAGGCGGAAACATGCTCGCATGAAACATGCCCATCGAGAAATGGTGCACCGTTTCTGCGGGCAAAGAAAATAACAGTGGCCGAGCCAGATAACGCCAAAACATCGGTTACCAGTTCAATCCAAATTGTTCCCCACCGCTGCCTTTGTCGCGTCCACCCTTAAGAGGCTCGTCGCGTTTTTTGACGGCTGCTTCGCGAATGGGTGCATCCGTTTCTTCATCGCCTTTTTTGGTTCCCGCTTTTTCCGGCTTAGCTTGCGTCGCTTTTAAGGAGAGACCAATCTTTTGAGCTTGAGGATCGACGGAGAGCACTTTGACCTGCACACCATCACCTTGCTTTACAACATTTTTCACTGCCATCACGCGATGATGAGCGAGCTCGGAAATGTGCACCAAGCCTTCCACACCCGGTTCCAATTTGACGAACGCGCCAAACTGAGCCAGTCGAGAGACCGTACCGTCGACAACAGCACCGGCTGGGTATTTTTGGTCGATGCTCGTCCACGGATTTTCCAGCGTGTCTCGATAGGAGAGCGAGATCTTCCCATCGGCCGCGTTGATTTTCTCAACCTTTACTTTGACTTGCTGCCCTGCTTTCAGCACATCACTGGGATGCGTCACTCGATCCCAACTCATTTTGCTGACATGCACCAAGCCTTCGGCGCCCCCGATATCGACGAAAGCACCAAAATCCATCAACTTGGTCACGATTCCATCGAGCGTTTGCCCGACGGCCAAGGTACTCAGGAGCTCTTGTTTCTTTTCTTGATTTTCGCGTTCTAAAATTGCCCGGCGGCTTAACACCAAGCGTTTTCTGCCTTCGTTGACTTCGGTAACGACACACTGCAATTTTTTGTTGACGTAGTCGCCAAAATTTTCGACGCGTACGACGTCAATCTGACTGGCCGGCATAAATCCGCGAATACTGTTCACGCTCAGCTCCAGACCACCCGTATTGGAGCCTGTGACCTTGGCTTCGATTGTGGCGCCCTCTACCAAGTCGGACCAATCAGCCACACTCATCGAAGATCCTGGAATGGAGACTTCGTACAACCCTTCATCTTCTTTTAGTCCGTTGACCACGACATCTAACATCGCACCTTCTTCGGGTGGTGTTTTGAATTGCCGCATCGAAGCGATACCTTCGAACCGCCCCTTCAGGGAGAAGAACACATTGTCGTTGTGGATCCGGGTAACGAGGGCTCTAACTTTCTCGTCCGCTTCCAAATCGCCGGCGGGTTGCTGTGAATCCAACAGGGAATCCATTTGCAGACCTTCCAGGGCCGCTTCCATTTCCGCATTCACCTCCGCCTCCACGGTGGCTTCCGCCGTCGCTGCCATTGTCGCCGACGCCGCGTCAGCCACACTCTGGGCAGAAGCATTTGGGTCCGCGACGCCCTGGATGGCGGCGTTTAAATTCCCGGACACCAGCGAGGCATCGCGAATCGGTTGCGGTGTTCCCAATTTCGGATCCGCTTCGTCCCTCTGCGATCCAATCAGAATTTTTTTGGCTGATGTTTCCGTAGCAGTCGGCGACTCTTCGCCGGTGGCAGGGGCGTTGGCAACGTGCTCGGGTGACGAGGCATCCTCCGCCGCGCTGACATCTGCTGTTGTGTTTTGTTCGTCCTGGTTGGTTGACATAATTTCAGCCTGATAAAAAACTTGATAGCCACAACAATCGCTGGCCAATAAGAGGCGGAAAATGCTGGAGACCGCACACCGCGAGCCTCCAAATTTACCGCGCGAAAAACCAAAAATACAGGGTCAAAAACCCGCCTAGTTGGTCTTAAAAGTGTCGTCCCTCTGAAAGCAGCTTAAATTGATCCGTTCGAAAAGGCGTAGCCGGCAAGCCTGCTCCGTTAAAAAGGGTCGCGGAAGACGCATCCTGCCACAAATAACGTACATGGGAAGGCTCGGATATCTCATCCGACCAGACCACAACCGCACCATTTTCAATCGCCGCGTTTCCCGGCACGAATTCTCCGTCTTTTCCGCAAATCGTAAACCCGGTGAGCTGATCGCCTTGCTGTTTAAGGCCTGCGGAATTGGAAAATTGCACGCGGATTCGCTTTGTTTCGGGGATGACTTCCATCGATTCGTATCGCGGGCCCGAGGAAATCAAATCCGGAATTCCGTAGGTCCCCGACAAAGCAAGTCCCGCTAACCGCTGGCCAATGATCTCTTTATTTCGCGGGTACAACTGTTCCGGATCACCGATATCCGAGGTGCCTACCATCTCGGTATTCGGTAATTTTAAGACATCTGTCTGGGCATCCCAGATTTCAGGGAGGGATTTAGGATCCCAATCGGTGTAGCGGTAAGGATTCAATTGCACCAGGTAGAACGGGAAATCTCCCAGTTGAAATTTCGCCCGCCAATCGCTGATCAATGCCGTCAATATTTCCCGGTACTGTTGCCCACGTCCGACGTTGGTTTCACCCTGATACCAAATAACCCCGCGAATGCCGAAACGCACCAACGGTGCTAACATCCCGTTATACGAACTGGAGGGTCGGGCGGCAGATCGCTTATCCGGATTATCATTCCAAAACTCCATCATCGGCTGCAAACTATCGACGGCTGATAAAGCATCTCGAGAGGCCCAAGCTTCTGCGGTAGACCCTCCCAGCGTGACATTAATCAAACCGATGGGCACCTCTTTCAACGTCTCATTTTTTTGTAACGCTAGGGCGAAAAAATAAGCAACCGCAGAAAAATCACCGACGTCCTTACCGCGGCATTTCTGCCAAGAAACGGCCTCGGTGAAATCGGCCGTAGGCTCATCGATCACGTTTTCAGGAACGGTAAACAATCGGATATTGGCGTTATCAATTTCTTGCATCCAGACCTCGCGTGCTGCGTCATCCGGAAATTCAAGAGACTGATTAAGAGACCGCTGCATGTTCGATTCACCGACACATACCCAGACTTCTCCAACGTACACTTCGCTGAACACGACACTGGATTCCGTCCCTTCAACCGATAGCTTATACGGCCCACCTGTTTCCGGAGGTGCCAATTCTGCTGACCAGCGACCCTCCTCATCAGCCGTCGCGGGACAATTACTTTCCCCCAAGCTAATGGTGAGCTCTTCTCCGGGATCAGCCGTACCCCAAATGCGCACAGCAGCGTCTCGCTGTAACACCATGTTGTCAGAAAAGATTTTGGGAAGTCGGATATCGGCACTGACAAAACAAGTCCCGATTAAAAGCAAGCTTAGGGCACAAAAGGCCCGAGTGGTTGTTAGCATTTCAGGTAGAGGAGCCAAGCAATTGGCCCCCGATTTCGGTAGGTGTCCGCGTTGAGACGGAAGAATTAATTCCACATGGTACGAGCTGCAGTTTAGATTCGTCAAGCAAATCCCGCCGGCAAGAGTATTTGGCACCAATTAATCGCCAAGCGGAACGCAGACTGGCTATTTTAACAACTAAATCCTCTGATTTAGAGCGATTTAAGGGGCACAATGCACTTCCCCAGCTTGCCGCCGTAATTGCCGGCACTGACCCGCAGGACTTCCCCATGTTTATCTTGGGCGAAAGCCGCCTCAATCCCGGCTCTCATTGCCCGACGGACTGTCGCTTCGTCAATCGCGTCTAAGACAACTTCGTAAGCGCAATTCGCATTCGGATGCAACTGCGTTGCCACCCTGCCGCGTAAGGTGGGGCAATAGGCTTCGGCGGTTGAGGCAATTTGGTTTTGGTAGCGTGAGCCGACCTTGCTACCGCTACGTGCGATGCCTCCCGGAAAGGGTGTGATGCAACCTGCGATTTCTTGGATTGCCTGCACCGCCGCCAACGCCGCCGTCAAACCCGCTGCTTGCTCTCGGGTTTGCAAAATAAAATTCCCACCAGCGATTCCTTTAGCAAAGCCAAGTTCATCCTCGCAGATAAATTCGCCGTCCATTACCGGGATCCGCCAAAAGCGACGTCCCCCTAACTCTTTGCTCTTTTGAAAACCGTCGCCAAAAAAACGTAAATGCTTTCCTACTGGAATGCGTTTATCGCTAGGCCCTCCATTAAAGACCGCCGTTGTCGGGCAAGTCATCAAACACTGACCTGCCCGATTGACGACCGCTTTCGCGAGTTCTTCTGTGGAAAAACCAAATGCCAAGATGGCCAACCCCGCACGACCATCAGGTGTGTCTTCCGCGGGTAAATTCGTTTCAATCGC
>JAAEPL010000322.1 GCA_024232675.1 Planctomycetaceae bacterium | reverse complement strand
GCCGAACGTGGGTATGCCCTTGAACTCTCCAACGACGCCAAGGAGTTCTTGATCAAGAAAGGTACCAACCTTGATTTTGGAGCCCGCCCGTTAAGACGTGCTCTAGAAAATTATGTCGAAGATCCACTGGCCGAAGAATTACTGAATGGTAATTTCCAAGGAATGAACAGCATCTCGGTGGATGCACAAAGAGACGACGACGGCAAGATCAAGCATCTCAAGTTCAACGGTACCTACGTCGAGCCACCCGCTCCAGAAGAACCGGAAGAACCGGTTGGCGTTGCCGCAGGTGATTCCGAACCGGCCGCGGCAGATTCAGCCGCAGAAACCGGCACGGAAGATCCCGATTCGGAATAAGACGCAAGCGTCCGACACAGCAAAATCCGGCAGTTTATTACTGCCGGATTTTTTTTTGCTGCCACCGAACGCCCCAAAATTGAATCGTCAGACCATATTCTGAATCTGGCACATCTTATCCTGCGAACCTATTGCGTAGTCCTGCGTAGAAAAACCCACTTTACGTTTACCGATTAGGAATTCCGGCATCAAAACACGGCCCAAAAATTCCCGGCCGATCTGATTTCAAGTAGCCATCCAACGAATTCCTATCAATAATATCGATCCGATTTAGACCCATATCCCCGTTTTGGAAGCTGTTATGCAAAAGTTTTTTTTGGTGCTCCCCCTGCTAATCCTGCTACCGATTTCATCGGGCTTAGCTCAGAAAACCGAGACCCAACTTACGCCAGTCGCAATGAAATCCACCGACGGCAAAATGATCTGCCAACTGGCACCTGAAAATACCAGTATCGAATTTGTGGGGACTCACGTTGGCGATGACCCCAAGCCGCGTTTGGGTGGGTTCAAGAAATTTTCCGGTAAGGTCGAAATGGCAGACGGAAAACCTGTTGCCCTCAAGGTCGATATGGAGATCACCTCCATCTGGACTGAGTTCGACAACTTAACAAAGCACTTAATGAATGCCGATTTTTTTGAGGCTGACAAGTTCCCAAAATCACAATTTGAGAGCACCGAGATTACCTTGCTCGGCGACGGAAACTGCATCATCAAAGGCAAGCTGACACTTCACGGAACCACAAGCGATTTTGAGTTTCCGGCAAAGTACAAAGCAAACGACAAAGGAATCATCCTGACCTCGGAATTCACTCTGGATCGAACGCAGTTCGGAATGGATAAGATGACGGACGGTGTCGAAGCTGTAGTGACTTTGGATGTAGTCGTAGGGAAACCGACACGTGGTGTGGAATCGAAGAGCGGTAATGGCAGTGAATCGGGTGGTTCTCAGGCTCAAACCGATGATCCTGCAACCGAGGGCGAGACCATCACGATCAGCCTGCCCGCGATGACGTGAACGGGTTGCGCAGCTTCCGTGCGAAGCAGACTCAAAACCGTTACTAAAATCCGCAACTTCGAAGTCAACGTTGATGATCAAACAGCCACGATCACCTATGCAAATGATTTGGATATTCAGTCCACTTTGGACGAACTAGCGAAAGTCAACAGCAAGATGAAAGGCTGGTCGATCAAGCAATAACTCGATCAAAATCATAAGCCTATCCGCTTCGGCGAACGCCGCTTGGGGATTGCAAGACAACAAGAAACGAGCCGATCCTTCCCGTGAAAGATCGGCTCTTTTTTTATCAAGCTGATTATTTAGCGATGGTCAACGAGGCTTTGAAATTGGTTTTCGCGGGCGGTCGACAATACTTGCGATCACACATCATGTAGTTGACGGTGCCTTGAATTGTGGCAGCTTCAAAATCATCAGGCACTGTCACCTGACATTCCAGCTCCACCACCCCCTCCAGCCAAGTTGAATTTTTCTTGGAGACGGGGTCAAAATTAAATTCGCCCACGGGTATCTCAGGCAATTTGTCGATCACTAGCCCATCCATGTCACGGAATTCCAAGGTCGTGGGAAATGTATTATTACCTGAGCCATAGATGTGAAACCCCTCGGGAATGTGCAGTGTCAGCCTCAAATTAACTCGCTCACCAGGCATCGCGGTTGCCGAATCAAAGGCCGCGTGAACTCCAAATTTCCCCGGCGTAAAATTCGCCTCCGGTCGATGCCCCGACGTACTAGAACTGCCCGAGGAATGGTCGCGGTTGCGGTAAAGCCAAAGGTACTGAAAATGAATAGGCTCTGGCTTGTATGCGGATATTTGAGATTTCAGACGCTTCTCTTCCGCGGCAAGCTTTTCATACTCGCCGCTGGCAAGCATATCCTCGATCGCCTTTTGATTTTCAGTCTCCGCATCCAACGCAGAAAACAACGCATTTATCTTGCCTGAAACAATTTTGTCTTCCTTAACAAGCTTTGACAATTCTTGTTGCTGAGCTTCATTGAGCTCGGGCTTGGCAACCTGCATCGTGCTTAGGCCGCCGACCAGAATGTCCAAATCACCGTCTTGATCGTAATCCACCGTATCGATATGCCATTTTTCCATCGGACCCAGAGGACGCCCCTCACGACCTTGCACAAACTGCGAAGAAATCGATTCTTGTTGATCTACGAACTCGACTTTAGCCTCATGAGTCCCAGTTCTATCAACCAGAATCTGAGCCTCCTTAAACGAGGGTTGAGTTAACGTTCCCGAGTTTTCGAAGTAGTAAACCCCGCCTTCGTAACCACCGCAAACAAGATCAAACTTCCCATCCTTATTCCAGTCAACACACAGCGGGTTTGATAAACCACCGTCGACTCGGAGAGGTTTTTTTCCTGCGAAAATCTGTTGGTTACGTCCGGAAAATTTTGGTGCAGCAGGCGTGCCTTCGTTGATACATAGATAGACAGCTCCCTCAAGAGACCCGAGGACAAGGTCCAGATCGCTGTCGCGATCCCAATCGACCGCGGTTACCGACGTACAATGACCATCCCCAACAACTTCATACTCTGAATTGGTACGGTCGACCGACGCATACTCATCCTTATCTGTATCGTAATAAAGTTGAATGCGGACATTCGAATCATTCACATCTTTGATATGGACCGGCTGTTTCCATCCTTCAGGACTACCTTCGATAAGAAATACGGTGCCCTCAAAAGTTGCCGCGATCATATCTTTGTGACCATCCAAATTGAAATCCACCAACTGTGGAGTCATGCCGATACATCACCAATTATTGAGACTCAATGGCTTGCCATTGGCGGCCTGAACTGCCTTTGGCGAACCCCAAACGGGATCACCTGATTTGTCCTGATTGGAATTTTCGCACGAATAAACAGCTCCAAAAATCGTCCCGATGACAAGTTCATTGGAACCATCCCCATCGACATCAAAAATAGCGGGCGAGGGGCAAGCCATTCGTCCATCTGCGTTCATGGGCACGTCACCGACCATCAAAGGGACCGGTGCTTCCCAAAGTTTCGTGGATTGGCCTGCTGCCACTCCCCCAAACGTCAAAGAAAACAAGCACGCAAAGCCAAAGCACAAGAACTTCATTCCACTTTCCCTTCTCAATTCCTAAGCAAAAAAACGGACGTAAATTAGCCTTAGGCTATTCAGCCGGCAGGATGTCAGGCGTAAAACTCTTGCAAAGCTATTCCGGTGAGTTGACGGGTGCCAATCGCTTGCGCTACGGTTCCGAAGAGGACTCAACAATGCCTCTTCGATAGCAAACAAGCAGTCTTGATCAGTCTTGATCTGCGTTTCCAAAGGTTGACCACCCGTCCACATAACAATTTAGTGGTTTTGCGATTTCATTTAAGCTTGCCTGAGCAGCGACAATGGAGTCATAGGAAACCACCATCACCTTGGAACATTCACAGGTCCATGGTTCCGGAGCTTCTTCGACATCCTCAATATCTTCATCAAAAAAAATCTCTGTACGAAATCCTAAGGCGGCCGCCGCACTGGCGATTTGCATTGAAATTTCTTCGTCAGGCACCGCAATTTGAATATCGACATCCATGGGTTTACTAAGATCACATCCAAGTTCCAACAAACTTTTCAAAGCGTTGCCATCCGCATCATCTGGGAAAGTGTCCATATGTTTTTGAGTACCTCTCACAGTCAGTCGATTTCAGGGGTTTGTGAAAACTTTACCATGCTTGAGACTTTCAAGCACCAAGCCTTTACCAATCCGTTGCTAAGCACTTAAAAAATTGTCCCTCGCTGAAACCGCCCAGGTCCCGTCATTTCCCACGAAAAAGCGGGTCGTTTGCTGCTGAAACAGAGTATCGCATCGTGCCCGGTTGAGAAGTTTGAACTTTGTATCCCTCCGGATTCGGCCAGTTTCTCCTGACTCGCAAAAAGGGCAGCCCCTCTCTCTGGGAAATCGGTTTAGAATGTGCGGACCATTTAGCGAGCGGTAATCGCTGCCAACGACCGGCAATCGCAGCGAATCCCAGTCACAGTGATAATAGAGGCTCAAAAGCAATGAAAGACGATAATAAAAGCACCCTCAGCGTCCATGCGGGTCAACAAAGAGACTCCAACATCGGCGTGGTGAACCCAATTGAACCGGCCGTCGCCTTTCACTACATCGATTCGGGTAACCAATACTACCCGCGTTATTTCAACACACCGAATCAGCAGTACATCGTCGAGAAGATTGCGGCCTTGGAGCACGCTCCGACAGGGATGCTTTTTAGCTCGGGGCTGGCAGCCATCAGCACTACCATGAGAGCCTTGGCGAAACCTGGGGACCACGTGGTGATGATGGAGAATCTTTACGGTGGCTCGCTTTCATTCGCAGCCAAAGAGTTCAGTGAACTGGGCATCGCTTACGATCTCGCCGGATCGACCGTCGAAGAGATCATGGAATCCACGCGTCCCGAGACAACCGTGATACTGGTGGAAACGCCCGCCAATCCGCTCATGCAGATTATCGACTTGCAAGCCTTGGCCACTGCCGCCAAAGCAAAGGGGATCCTGACCGTAGTGGACAACACCTTTGCCTCACCAATTAATCAAAACCCAGCCGACTTTGGAATCGATTTAGTCATCCACAGTGGCACCAAGTATTTAGGCGGTCACAGCGATTTACAATTCGGCACCGTCACGGGTTCGCATGAATTGGTTGAGCGGATCAGACAGAAAGGCATCTGTTACGGTGGAAATCTGGATGCCATGTCCTGTTACCTCATTGAACGAAGCATTAAGACGTTAGATGTACGGGTAAGCCGACAAAATGAAAATGCCATGGAAATTGCCAAGTTTCTAGACAAACACGACTCCATCGCAAAGGTTTATTACGCGGGCTTACCGACACACCCTGGATTCGAAATCGCGCAAAGCCAGATGCGTGGTTTCGGCGGCATGCTGGCTTTTGATTTAGCGGCCCAGCATAGCGCCACCCATTTCCTCCGACATTTGAAACTCATCTCACCTGCGATGAGCCTCGGAGGCATAGAAACCACCGTCACATTGCCGGTCCACTCCTCGCACGGCTTGGTTCCACCGGCCGAACGCCAGCGGCTCGGTATCGGGGAGCAGTTGGTAAGGCTCTCAACTGGGATCGAAAATATCGAAGATATCCTCTCGGACATCGAGCAAGCCTTGCGAACCTCTGTGGAAAAACCCGCCGCGTTGCAAACGTCTTGAGGGACTTTGTTGACAACCTTTTCTTTTCTCAGCTGTTCTTGGTCCCCGTGATGATTTTTTCTCGCTAAACTGAGAGCAGCCTCGACAGCACGCTGTCGCGTTGGCTGATGAAAATACTGTCCCCGTAAAGTGAACCACGACCCATGAAAAACCTGCTGATTGGATTTTCCAGTTTTCTCTGCG
>JAAEPL010000321.1 GCA_024232675.1 Planctomycetaceae bacterium | reverse complement strand
TATAAATGGTGGCCGGAGACCGCGAAGCAATTAGTGCAATTAGAAGATAGCGGGGGGCAAATCTGGTTAAGGAATCAACCTGAATCATTTTGGGCTGGGCAACTTGGAAAACTGAAGTCTCTTTTCGGTAACTCAGCCAGTGACTGCCCACGGACTTGGCTGGAATCTTCCAAGCCAGATGCGGTGTTGGTCTCTTTAGGCTTTCATCCTGACCGTATCGATGTTGCCACTGACTGTGCGGCGATGGGGATCCCCTATGCCATCAACGTTCAGTGTGCCAGTAATACGTTTTTCATTCATTCAGACTGCTTGCCTGAATATCGGGATTGGTACCGGAAGGCTGCGAAAGTGTATTTCGTTTCCGAAGAAAATCGGCAAAAGATGGAGAACAACTTAGCCATCCAATTGGACAACTACGAAATTGTTGCCAACCCCTTCAATCTGAAACCATCCGAAGTTCCCGATTACCCCTCCACGGATGACGGTTTCCATCTGGCTTGTGTTGGCCGCCTGCATTTCCAATCCAAGGGCCAAGATGTTGTGGTCGCTGTTTTGAAGCAGGACAAATGGAAACAGCGAAACATCAAAGTTAATTTCTACGGGGCCGATCAAGGAAACCGCTGCCAACTGGAAGACTTGATTGCGCTTTACGGCTTGCAGGAACAGATGCAATACCAAGGCTATAAAAACCGAGTCGCTGATATTTGGGCCGAAAACCACGCTCTGTTGTTACCCTCCAGATACGAGGGAGCTCCCTTGGTGGTCGTGGAAGCGATGCTCAGCAACCGGATATGCATTGCCACTGACATTGGCCGCAATCGAGAGTTGTTGGAGGATGGGCAAACCGGCTTTATCGCTGAGAGTGCGACACCTGAATTGCTA
>JAAEPL010000320.1 GCA_024232675.1 Planctomycetaceae bacterium | reverse complement strand
GGCTCGTTGTTGCCGGGTACTATCGAAGTCGAGCCTAAGATGTTCGCATTTTGAGGCTGTGTAAATTACAAGTCCCGATCACGATTTACGATCCATTGATTGGTTTCTACAACGGTTATTTTGCTAACGCGGCAAAACGGGTATTTAGCGTTAATTCAATTTTCGCTCGTAGATTTGATCGAGCTTAACCCTTGCATTCTTTTGTTTTCCTGCGGTGGAGTTGACTGTTAATGGGCTTCGGGTTCACCTGCCTGTTCCTTAGCGGGTGGAAGGTTTAGGTCTCGTGCCGCTTCACTTGTCTTTTATTGAAGGCCGGTATCGTTAGAGAGAACTAATTTTGACCTCAACAGTTAACCCATTCCTACATTAACATTCCATAATGTTGGAAGAGTCATGAATGTTGTAGCTCACTAAATGAAATTGCTTGGCAGGGACGGGAAATGGCGGATTTTTAACAAGTTTTAGCGTCAAGTAATTCGCAGGAATCTATGGTTTTGAATCGATTGATTTGGAGGGCGTGTTAGCGTGAAGAGGGCTCGGGGCGTCTTCAAATCCGGCGAGATGAAATCTATCCGAACGTTGAAAGACGCGGTCTGAGCTGATGGCTTTGGGCACAGTTTGGCTCAAAGTTTCGCCTGTGATACGATCTGAAGCTGAGCCGGGTGGGCTCTTGGGGTGCGTGTCCGTAATCCAAACATGACACGCTCGTTGTAACGCTCGAAAATCAGTAAGCGTGGGTTAAATCATTCGGGTGATTCGAGTCCCCTGCTGATTATTTTTTTACCGATTTGGAAAGTACTTTAGGTTCAAAACGCCCAATGAAAATCAAGCCATTCTTAACCGAACAGTTTTTTTCGCTCTACGAATTCACCGCGACGCACATGTTGGCGTCTTCAGATTGTGAAACGACCACGGTTGCGGAGCTTTTGAATTTATCAGGAGGTTCCTTAGAGGATTTCGGATCGTTGAAACTGGGTTATACGGAGTCACAAGGTCATCCAGAATACCGACGATTGGTTTCGGAAACCTATGAAAACGTTTCGGTTGATGACGTAGTAATTTTGACTTCGCCCGTTGAAGGTATCTATCTGACAATGCAAACTTTGCTGGAACCTGGCGATGAAGTCGTTGCGCTTAGTCCTGCCTACGATGCTCTGCATCACGTGGCGGACCACTTGTGCGGTAAATTTCAGGCTTGGGACTTGGTGCCGACCGAAGCGGGTTGGAAAATCGATTTGGAGCAATTGAAATCTCTCGTCAATTCCAAAACCAAGTTGATCATTGTGAATTTTCCGCACAATCCCAGTGGGTTTCAGCCGACAATTGGAGATTTTGAGCAATTAATCGAGGTTGCGCGAGCGAACGATTGTTGGTTGTTCTGCGATGAAATTTATCGGGGACTGGAAACGGAATTTAAAGGGAAGCCAGCGATTCCATCGGCCGCTGATATTTATGACAAAGCGATAGTGCTCAACGGACTTTCCAAGACCTACGGTTTGCCGGGCTTGAGAGCGGGTTGGCTGGTGATTCGCGATAAACAGATTCGCGAAGAATTGATTGGTTGGAAACACTATACGACCATTTGTCCCGCCGCTCCTACAGAGTACCTGGCAATTCAAGCTTTGTCGGTGGGTGAAAAGCTGGCAGAACGTAGCCGCACGTTGGTTCAGAGTAATTTGGTGGCATGCACGGAATTTATGCAACGGCAACGGCCGCTATTTCAATGGCGTCCACCCACGGCCGGTTCTACGGCCTTGGTTGAAATTGATTTTGCACACTTGGCGAAACGGTCCACTGAAACGTTTGATAATGCGACGGATTATTGTCATCACTTGGCTAAGAATTACGGAGTGCTATTGCTTCCAGGGGCTTGTCTAGGTTGTGAGGACAAATTCGTGCGTATCGGCTTGGGGCGTGCTGGCTTTCAAACAGCGCTGGCTGCTTGGGAGGCCACGCTTCCCACAGCAGCGGTGCCGTTGGCAAACTAGGGTTGTGAAAGATATTTCAGCTTGCGACTCAGGCGTTAAAGGGCCGAGGCTGTGAAAGCCGGTTTGTTGGGGTTGGCAATGTGTGATGAATTGCAGTGGCAAAATATTCGACAGTGAATTTTGAAACACGCCCAAGGAATAATAAATGTACGCATGTTTTTTGTAGCGACTAGCATGGCGTTTCGACATTTTCGTTGGATGTGAACAGGCGAGTGCCGGTATCAGGAATTCGGGTGTTGTCTGGTTAAAAGAAAAGTAGGGTAGGGCAGGCGCAGAAAAGGTCTGTTGAAGTTACTCGAAGTTTTTGGAATCAAGATAAACATCGGAAATCTGCGCTGCCCAAAAAATTCACGTCTCAAG
>JAAEPL010000319.1 GCA_024232675.1 Planctomycetaceae bacterium | reverse complement strand
TCGCTTTTTGGAGCGACGTTCTGTCGTTTGGCACCCTCAGGTGAGATTACCGAAGTTGCCAAGTTCGATGCTCGGACTCAATTTGATGAGGAGGCCTTTGAGGCCTTAACGGATGTGCAGCAAAAAGTGGTGCGGAGCGGTTTGCGGCAACAAGAATAGGCGGCGTGAGAGTGCGTCGGTCCACGTCCCATTATCTTTACGGATCTGGAGTTGCGGACATGCGGCGTCATAAAAATCGACCCTTTACGGGGTGGAATTTTTTCCGGCCTCAAACATCCTGCCAGACAATCGGGTAAGGTGTTGGGTATCGACGGTTTTTCTGATCTGCGAAATGACGGGGAGGGCGAATTGACAATATTTGATCCCCCAGCAGATTGGCATCCCGAATTCAAAACTATGGAGCACCTTACATGTTACAACGAAATATTCTCATCATTGGAATAATGATGATTGGTTGCCTGCCCACCGCATTGGTGGCACAAGATGAAGATGGGCGAGACGTCAAGCAATACAGCATCGAACAATTTCTTGAAACCACCAATTATCGAGGTGCTTCCTTTTCGCCTGACAATCTCAAGCTGCTGGTCAGTAGCGATGCGACGGGTGTGTTTAACGCCTATGCGATACCGGTAGACGGCGGCACGCCGGTGCAATTGACGGAATCTACAACGGATACGATTTCCACGATTGGTTACTTTCCCAATGACGAACGTTTTTTGTACACCGCCGATCAGGGTGGCAACGAACTGAATCATATCTACGTGCGAAATTTAGATGGCACCAGTCAGGATTTAACACCAGGCAAGAATTTGAAGGCTGGTTTCTTGACTTGGGCTGATGATGACAAAAGTTTTTATGTCTTTTCTAATGAACGCAACCCGAGGTTTTTTGATCTTTATCAATACGATGCCCAATCGTTAGAGCGGGAGTTGGTATATCAAAATGACGTGGGTTACTCCATTGGCGCTGTATCACCGGATGGAAATCTGGTCGCGCTTAACAAAACGAACACGCGTGATGATAGCGATATTTATCTTTTCGATCGGAAAAGCGATAAGGTCACCCATGCCACGCCCCATGAGGGCGACGTCAATTACCGCGCGATGACTTTTAGCCCTGATGGTAAAGATCTTTATATCGTCACAGACGCAGGTCGCGATTTCTCATACTTGCTCAAGCATCAGCTCAGTTCCGGTGAGCGGGAAGTGGTGGCCCAGCCAGACTGGGATATTACGTTCGCTGGTTTCTCCAAGAACGGCAAGTACTTTCTCTATGGCATCAATGAGGATAGCAAGAGCGTGCTGAAAGTTTTTGAAAGTGAAACGATGAAAGAAGTCGCGTTACCAGAGGTGGGCGAGGCGAACATTACATCCTTTAACTTTTCCAACGATGAAGCTCATGTGGGCATGTATTTGTCCAGCGACAAAGCTCCGGGGGATCTTTACTACATGGGCTTGGAGGCTGAGGAAACTGCTGATCCGGTCAAGTTAACTGACTCATTGAACCCGGAAATTAACCCTGACGATTTGGTTGAGGGTGAAATCGTACGCTTCCAGTCCTTCGATGGATTGGAGGTACCGGGAATCCTGTACAAACCTCTGCAGGCCAACGCGGACAATCGCGTTCCGGCATTGGTGTGGGTGCACGGTGGGCCGGGAGGCCAATCTCGAATCGGTTATCGCGGGCTCATCCAATTCCTCGTAAATCACGGCTATGTCGTGTACGCCATTAATAATCGTGGCAGTAGTGGTTACGGTAAAAAATTTGAGCAACTGGACAATCGCAACCATGGCAAAAATGACTTGATGGATTGTGTGACCAGCAAGC
>JAAEPL010000318.1 GCA_024232675.1 Planctomycetaceae bacterium | reverse complement strand
TCTCCTGATGCTTCGTCGATCATTTCTAGATACATGCGATGCATTTTTGGGTCCATGGCCATGTGTGGCAATGTCTTCACATCGGCATGCCCCTGCATATTCGATTGACCAACCAGAATGAATACCTTTAAGGGTTGTTCGTCTGCAACGGAGGAAGTCGACCAAGTCCCTAGAAGGCACACGAGGATCAGCGATAAGCCCCTCGTTATGTGCCTCGCAAATTGACTTTTGACTACGCAATTCAAGATCTGATTCATGAAGAATGGCTCTCGCAAGATGGTAAGGAAAAAGCAGATTGCTTGGGCGTTTGGACTTGGGAAGACGAAACACGCTTACATATTAACAAAAACCGAATGCTGATCACGTGAAGATGGAGGACTCTCGACAAAAATTCAAAAGGCAAGCTGTTTTCGCGAGGAATTTATACAACTTGCGGAGGTGAAAGTGGGGCTTCCAAAGCGTTGAGGGCTCAAGGGAGCGTCGATTGTGTTGTCTATTTGCAAGGATTGGCACGGTACCTTGAAATAGTCGCGATTTTTACTGGAAGCTGGTGTGCGGTGACGCTCGCTGTAAGCGGCAGAGACTCGCGTTTTGGGCAAGAGTTAGCTTGTCTTCACTTGGCATGCTTTTTGCGTCGCTGTTTAAGCTCTCTATGGAAAGCATAATGGAGTTGAGATGTTTGCAGAAACTTCTGTACGTTGTTTTGAATACGTTGCTCGTCCCTACGAAAAGGTGAGGGATGCCTTGGCCAGTGAAGGAAATGTGATCTTCCATGAAGCAACCAAATTAGCGGAGGCCAAGGCTTCTGTTGATTCAGCTGGGTTACACCTGAAAATTGGCGGCGTTGAGTTGGGAAAGGAGGTCAACGTCGAAGTCATTTCTTTTGAGGAAGTCGAGTGTCAAAAGCGAAAGTACTCCAACCTCCGCTTTCGCTGGCAAGCTGCTGAAAATCCCCGCTTGTTCCCTCGTATGACGGCCAATTTGCGTATCTATCCGATCACGTTCAACCAATCTCAATTGGTTCTGGAGGGCAAATATGAACCGCCACTCGGTTTGCTTGGAAAAGCCATCGATACGATTGTCGGGCATGACGCAGCAGAAGTC
>JAAEPL010000317.1 GCA_024232675.1 Planctomycetaceae bacterium | reverse complement strand
TTCCAAACTTCTGAACCGGCCAACCTCAACTGAATACTATTAGGGTTATCTCGTAGTCCTTCTTCCAGCGTTTCTAACGCCTTCTCGTATTCCCCCGTCATCAGCAGACATTCCAGACGCAACAGGTACCAGCGCTCGCCGTTGTCACCGTCGGCCAGAGCGGTATCAATTTGTGTGAGGCATTCCTGATAATCACCGGCAAAGAGACAGGACTCAGCCGACTCAAACGTATCTGCCTGCAACTGGACACTGCCCATCCATAAATCTGCCCCAAGCAGAGCGCCGAGCAGCAACCAGACAACGGAAAACCGGCAGTGAAATTCGATGATGACATCTCCTTATCGTGACAATGGCATACCCAGTTGAGCCCAATACTGGGCAAAACATACGTCTTTGCGGACTGACCATGCGGTCAGGGCGTGTGATCAAAGCCCGCACAACCGGATATTTAATCTCTGCATTTTAGGAAACGTAACCGCAGCCGCATAGTTTCCAACGCTTAAATCGTTAAAATGGCAGCACCTTGAAATGAACGATTGTGATCCAAAACACCCTAAAAAAAGAATCGACCACCCCTTGAGACTTACTGCTGCCTGTGCGTTCGGTTTAGAAGCAATTGTCAAACGCGAATTAATTTCGCTGGGATTCGAACCCAAGATTGAGCAACCTGGGCGAATTTCCTTCGATGGAGACTGGGCTGCCGTCGCCAAGACAAACCTCTGGCTGCGGACTGCCGACCGAATCCTGATTGAGGTGCTAAAATTTCCTGCACCCGATTTCGACACCCTGTTCGAAACGGTCAAAGCGTTCGATTGGAGCGAACTGATTCCAGAGGACGCCAAGTTTCCGGTCACCGGCCGCTCCCGATTATCCCAACTTAGCAGCGTGCCCGCGGTACAACGAAGCGTTAAGCGGGCGGTGGTAGAGAGCCTAAAACGGTTCCATGGTACATCCTCGCTACCGGAGGACGGCCCGCTCTACAAAGTCGATGTCGCTTTACT
>JAAEPL010000316.1 GCA_024232675.1 Planctomycetaceae bacterium | reverse complement strand
TTTTGGCTGCTGCTCCTCATTCCTGCGGGATTTGTGGAAGTCGGTGCGGGTGAACTGCAAGAGACACCGACACTGCAAATTTTTCAGGAAGCCCCTGATTCGTTTTCTGCGGACGAGAATATCACCCCTGTTGGGAACGTGATTGATGTTCAGGATGCCATCTCGATGGCTGTCGCCAACGACCCGGGTTTTCAACAAATCAGTTGGGCAATCGAGAAAGCAAAAGGGGATCGTCGTCAGGCCACGCGGTATCCCAACCCTACCATGGGCATCATTACCAATGAAATCGGTAACGAAGGCGGCGGAGGGCAGTACGGTTTTTTTTGGTCGCGCAACATCGTTCGCAATCAACGCCAATGCATTCAGCAGCGTTACTTCTCAATTGAAATAGCTGCCCTGCAACAACAATACGACATCCGCCGCTGGCAACTTTCCAGAACCGTTGGTACTCGCATCTTGAAAGCGGCTTCTTACGAAGAGCAAAATAAAATCATCGCCCAACAGATGCTGGCCTTAGAGGATGTGTTAGACATCACAAAAAAGCTATTTGCGGCAGGTGAAATCGCCAACATTGCTGTTTCCAACATCGAACTGGTGCTCGATCGATTACGACAAGACCGCGTCGAATTGAAGCTTAAGAGAGAATTTGAATTGAGAGCTCTGGCAATTCCATTAGGGATTCCGCAGACGTCCGCTCAAGAAAGCACGCCTCCCGAGATCATTTTCGATTGGCAAGAGACCATTTCAGAATTGATGCAGGGAGACTCTACCTCCCTCAGTGACACTTGGCTGGAGACCCACCCGCAAATTAATTTTGCGAAAGCGTTGGCGGAGCAGGGCAAAGTGGAAATCCAATTGGCCAAGGCGGAGCAATGTCCGGACCTGCAAGTTCAAGCGGCCTTGAACTACGACACCTATACCGGCGATGCCTTTGGCGGTTTTCAAATCGGTGTTCCCATCCAGAAATACGACCGCAAGAGGGGACTGATCGTCGCAGCCAGTGCCGGTTACCAACGCAAACGGGAAGACGTTCGCTTAAAGCGCATGCAGTTGCAATCGATGTACACGCTCAACGAGGGGGAGATCGTAAGGTTGCGGTCACGTGTCAACAATCTCCGAGATATCATCATCCCCAAAGCCGATGAGAACTTGCGGCAAATCCGCAGCGCTTTCGAAGTTGGAGAAGCAGAATATTTGTTATTACGGACGGGATTGCAGGCAGTGCGAGACGCTCGTTTACGTTTGGTGGAAACCGAATATAAACTTGCCGTTGCGGCGGTCGACCTACAAACCTTGCTGCTGGACCCGTAGGCACTCCCAACCCGTGCGCTGTCAGCGATTTAGCGCAACGGCCCACCGATTCGCTCATCGTCCGTAGTGCGAACGGTAAAATCGACCAGCTTGCCTTTCATGGATTCCGCGTCGCTAGCCGGAACACGGATCGTTGCCGGGAGATATCGGCAAGAGGTGCCAGATAGATTGCCAAGCTCGTCAGCATTTTCCACCAAGACTTGCAAGTCGGTTCCTAACAGGGTCTCCGCATACCGTCGGCGATTCTCTCGCTCTACTTCGGCGACAACCTGACCTCGTTCCGTCTTCACCGATTTTGGAATCTGTCCATCCATGTCGGCGGCTGGCGTGCCTCGTCGTGCGCTGAAGGGGAACATATGAATTTTAGAAAAACCAATCGTCCGACAGGTCTCCAAGCTCTCTTCGAATTCCTGTTCACTTTCGCCCGGAAAACCTACGATCAAATCGGTCGTCAGGGCAGGGTGTTGCAGGCTTTCTTTCACCAACTGGCAGCGGTCGATGATATGTTGCACGCTCCAGCGACGACGCATCCGCCTTAACACTGCGTCGCTTCCACTTTGCAAACAGACATGCAAGTGAGCACAAACCTTTTGCGGATATTCCGCCATGACATCGATCAGTTCGGACGTCACTTCAGTGGCTTCGATACTAGAAAGCCGGACTCGAAAGTCACCCGGCAGCTCACACAAATGACGGACCAAGCGTGACAATCTCACCCAATCGGACTTCGCTTTGCCGCGATTAAAATCGACTCCGTAATGCCCCAAGTGAATCCCGGTTAATATCACTTCACGAAAGCCTCGATCCACCAACCGTCGCACTTCATCGATCACATCCTGCATGGGACGGCTGTACATATCAGGCCGCACGGCTGGAATGATGCAATAACTACACCGCAAAAGGCAGCCGTCTTGAACCTTCACGTAAGCACGATGGCGATTACTTAGACCGGAAATCCCGTTAGGAATATCCACCACCCCAAAGCGACCAAGCACGTCGGGTAGTTCCCTTTTATTGGTTACCACTTCTGCCACCCCCGGCAAGGCACTTACCTCTTCCGGGGCTCGCGTCGCGTAGCAACCCATGACCACAATTCGGGCATCTGGATTTTTGCGGTGCATACGACGGATAATTTGACGGCTTTTAGAATCACCCTCATTCGTCACGGTGCAGGTGTTAACCACGCAGAGATCTGCGGGTTCGTCATCCCCCGCATCCTGATAGCCAATTCCCAATAATCCTTCGCGAAGAAATTGGGTCTCGTACTGATTGACTTTGCAGCCCAACGTGTGCGTCTTTAGTTTTGCGTTCAATCGTCTGCTTCCGGTTCAATGGTGGCAGACATGGCGCCCTGGCACCGGTCAATTAAGCCGTCCTTGCCAAAGGAATGAATCTGGTCCCGTTTCAGTTCGGCGTGTTCCCGCGTGGTGGTCACACAAACGGCTCGCCCACCACGATCAACTTGCTCAGCGATCTTAAACCCTCGCTCGATGGGATGCCCAAACAACTTGCGCATCATCATGATGACGTACTCGTAAGAGTGATCATCGTCATCCCAGAGGATAACGTGATAACGGGGTTGCCGTTTTCTTTCTTGATCTTGTTTCGTGTCGCGACGAACGATTGGTTCCGCGACGAATGATCCATTTTCCGACATGCTTCAATCCCTCTTGGGCATTCCTTTGTTCAACGAGGTCGATTCTATTCCTGATTTATTGGCTCAAATCACTATTTACACTCGAGGTTCCAGGGGTGACGATACCCACCGCCGGTCCGCGACGCTATATTGTACTCGGCCTCATTTTAGGCGTTGCAGAAACGTCCGACCAGTTAAAAAATAGTCAATAATGGACAGGTATTCCCCCTAACCATCCGGTCTTGGAGGGATGTTTTTATCTCGGTTCGCCGCTGCTAAATCGCCCAAGTCGTTGCCTAAGCCGAGTTAGCCTAATGGGAACGGCCCCAACATGCGCCAAACTTCCCAGTCGATACCTATTTCACCGAATATTGCAGGAGCGAATTGAGGGATGCCACAATCCACCGCTGAGATTCAAAATTATCTCGATGAAAACGCTGAACGATTTCAAAATGAACTTTGCGACTGGCTTCGACTAGCCAGCGTAAGCACCGACAGCAAGTTCGCCGGAGATGTGCGTGCCGCTGCTGATTGGTTGCTGACGAGATTCCAAAACCTAGGTTTTGAATCTCAAATCATCGAAACCGTGGGACATCCTATTGTTTATGCTGAAACGCCCCCTGTGGCCGACGCACCAGTGGTTCTGGTTTACGGGCATTACGACGTCCAACCACCTGATCCGCTTGATCTATGGGATGCGCCTCCTTTTGAACCGACGATTCGCAACGGCAATGTCTACGCTCGCGGAGCGACTGATGATAAAGGCCAGTTACTGACCCACGTTCTGAGTTGCGAAGGCTGGATGAAAACGGCGGGCAAGCTGCCCTTGCAGATCAAGTTTCTGGTCGAAGGTGAGGAAGAGTGCGGAAGCGAAGGCCTCAACGAATTTTTAGCCGGCAAGTATGACGGTGACGGGCCGCGCGTCGAAGACCGTTTAGCGGCTGACATTTGTGTGATCAGCGACTGCAGTCAATACGGCCCTGGGCAACCAGCAATCACGTATGGTTTGCGCGGCATTACTTATTTTGAGTTGCGGGTAAATGGTCCCAATCGCGATCTCCACAGCGGTTCCTTTGGCGGTGCCGTAACCAACCCCGCGAATGCCCTAAGCAAAATCCTGAGTGGATTAATCGACGGGGATGGCCGCATCCAAATCCCCGGATTTTACGACGACGTGATCGATCTAACGCCCCGCGAACGTAAGGAATACGAATCGTTAAATTTCGACGAGGCCGCCTACCAACAGGATCTGGGAGTAGCAGCCACCACCGGGGAATCCGGTTACACCACCTTAGAACGCCGTTGGGCACGGCCCACATTTGACGTCAATGGTTTGTGGAGTGGCTATCAGGGAGAAGGAGCCAAGACAGTATTACCTGCGAAGGCCGGGGCGAAATTCAGTTTCCGTTTAGTGCCCAACCAAGACCCCGTCAAAATTGCGGAGGGTTTAAGACAACGCATTACCGAACTATGCCCGCCCGGAGTCAATTTTGAATTGGTCGATATGCATGGGGCACCAGGAGCATTGGTACCGCTGGAAAACCCTTTCATGGAACCCGCTGCCAAAGCGATTGAAAAAGGTTTTGGAACCCGCCCGGTTTTCATTCGCGGGGGCGGTTCGATTCCGCTCGTCGGCTCGATCAAGCAGCAATTGGGCATGGACACCCTATTACTGGGTTGGGGCCAAGATGACGATAACCCGCATAGCCCCAACGAAAAATTCTCGCTCGAGGATTTTCAGAAGGGCATTAAGGCCAGCGCATGGTTGTGGCAAGAAATCTCTCAGATCAATAAAAGCTCGTAGAATCTCAACAAATGGATCACGGAAGCGTTGAGGTTGCAAGGCGAACAGGGCTTTGTGAATCACGCACGGAATCTGCTCCCCCTAATCCGGAAATGAAATCAAAATGCTGGATCGAAAATTCATCCTCGAAAATATCGCGGACGTCAAACAAAATTGCGTCAATCGCGGGGTTACCGAACAAGTCGACCAATTAGTGGAATGGGAATCCCAACGCAAAGCCATACAAGCGGAAACGGAAGAACTAAATCGACGAGCGAATGAGGTCTCCAAATCCATTGGCAAAGCGAAAGATGCGGAGGAAAGAGAAGCACGAAAAAACGAAGGCCGTGAATTGCGAGCCAAGAAAGATGCAGCACAAAGCGAGGTAGATCGCCTTAATGCTGAAATTCTTCAATTACAACTCGCGCTCCCCAACATGGCACATGCGGATGCTCCGGTAGGAGTCGATGATAAAGCCAACCTTGAGATTGGGCGTGGCAAACACGAACCGCGTGCGTTCAATTTTGACGTGCTAGATCACGTCGAACTAGGTCAGCAGCATGACTGGATTGACTTTGAAGGCGGAGCACGGACCACAGGATCGGGCTTCTATTTTATCAAGGGAGAACTCGTCCTGCTGGATCTAGCTTTGCAGCGTTTCGCCGTCGATTTTCTGATGGACCGTGGCTTCACCCCAACTATCACTCCCGACTTGGCGACGGATGCGGTACTAGAGGGCATTGGATTTATGCCTCGCGGTCCGGAAACGCAGGTTTACAGTATCGAAAACATGGATCTCTCGCTGGTGGGAACGGCAGAGATTACCCTAGGCGGACTTTACAAAGACCAAACCTTGATGTCCGACGAACTCCCACTACGACTGTGTGGCCTGAGCCATTGCTACCGCACCGAAGCGGGCGCCGCCGGCCGGGCTTCACGAGGTCTCTATCGTGTCCATCAATTCACCAAAGTTGAGATGTTCGCCTTCACTCGACCCGATCAAAGCGATGCCATGCACGAAGAGCTTCTGCAAATTGAACGGGATCTGTTCGATGCGTTAGAGATTCCTTTCCGCATTGTCGACACCGCGACCGGCGATCTTGGCGGCCCGGCCTACCGAAAATATGACCTGGAAGCTTGGATGCCCGGTCGAGGCGAAAGCGGGGAATGGGGCGAAGTCACCAGCACTTCCAACTGCACCGATTATCAAGCAAGACGCTTGAACTCGCGGTTCAAAATCAAAGACCAAAAGGGGACGCATTTCACGCACACCCTCAACGGGACGGCACTGGCACTTTCACGAGCTTTAATTTCCATTCTCGAGAATCACCAAAATGCCGACGGCTCGGTTACCATCCCGGAAGCAATCCGTTCGTATGTGCGACGTGATAAAATCGGCTAGGCGGCACTCTGACGCCGACATCAGGAGATGATGAAGATGCGCCCTTCGCAGAGCTAGGAGCCTGCTCCTAGCTGACAAGAAGCGGAGGGCACGGGACTCGAACCCGCAACCGGAAAACCGGCACTTCATTTCCAATGAAGCCGCTAACCATTCGCTTACCCTCCCAATCCGCTTACGCTGGATTCGGGCCGCCAGTGACCCGACGTGTGCTTGGTCGAAAGATTCAACGGTTGCGAATCACCGTGAATTTCAGTCATTTTTGGCGGCCATGAGATACACAGTTTGTGATGACCTCTCAACTTTTGCAAGGCCATAGTCCGGAAACCTCAGAGAGCCATCTCCACCGCCGCAGGCGAGCCGTTACCAACCCACCAAATTGGACATTGCCAGAGCTTCTTTCTATAGTCCCCGGCAACTCAACAAGCCTCAGAAGAACCCTGCCTTCTCCCATTACTTTTTGAGCAGGAGACCTACCACTCGGTCGGTCTCCGCACTCCAGCTCAACTAATCCACGGCCATTTTGCCGCTTATCAATTGAATAAACTCGGCGTTGGTGGGAAAGCGTCCAAGTTGTTTTGTTAACTGTTCCATGGCGTCAACGTGGTGCATCGACGTCAAGGTACGCCGCAACATCGTCACCGCATGGAGCGTTTCGGGTGCCAACAACAACTCTTCCCGCCGCGTGCCCGACTGAGATATGTCAATTGCCGGCCAGACTCGACGATCCGCAAGCTTGCGATCGAGCACCAATTCCATGTTACCCGTCCCCTTGAACTCCTGAAAAATCAGGTCGTCCATGCGACTATTGGTATCGATGAGAGCGGTACCGACAATGGTCAAGGAACCACCCTCTTCGAAGGCTCGTGCGGTCGCAAACAGCTTTTTGGGGACATCCATGGCTTTGATATCCACACCACCAGACATCGTTCGTCCGGTGTTCCCGACCCATTTATTAAAGGCTCGTGCCAAGCGAGTAATGGAGTCCATCAACAGGAATACGTCTTGCCCCATTTCCGCCAGTCGACGACATCTCTCTACCACTAACTGAGATAAGCGTACGTGGCTTTCCACATCCTCATCCAAGCTACTAGCAATCACCTCGCCGTTAACATTCCGACGCATGTCTGTGACTTCTTCGGGACGCTCATCGATCAACAACACGATCAACTTAACATCGGGATGATTCGTAGAAATACCATGGGCGATGTGCTGCAACATGATCGTCTTACCACTTCTTGGTGGTGCCACAATCAATGCCCTTTGCCCTTTGCCCACTGGGGTCAAAAGATCCATCACCCGCGTTGTCAGCGGTTCCTGACCGGTTTCCATTTGGAGCCAGTTCTCAGGGTTGATAGGCGTCAACGAATCAAAGGATTTGATTTCCGCATAGGCATCTGGTTCTAACCCGTCAACGTTTTCAATGACTCTTAAGCGAGGTCCCTGTTGACGTCGCGCTCCCTGAATTTTCCCCGTGATCATCAAGCCTGGTCGTAAACCAAATTTGTCAATCATCGTGCCGGGAACGAAGGGATCCGTGCGCTCACGCGAATAATTATTTTCGGGACTGCGGAGGAACCCGTAACCATTGGGGTGCATCTCCAAAAGCCCGGTGTATTCCGTCAATTCAGATTCATCGACTTCGACATTATCGTCTTCTTTGTAGTTGCGTCTGCCGCCATTGCCACCCGAGCGCTGACCGCCACCACCACCGCCGCCTCCGCTTCGCCGACGACGATTACCTCCCCCTGGACGACCGTTACGAGAAGGTCGTCCGCCGCTTCCTGCGTTGTTTCTTGAACGCGAGCGTTTTTTGGCCATAAAGAAATTACCTTGTAATGATTAACGTCAATCGAAAATCACGATGCCGAAAGTCGGCAAAAACATAAGAAGATTGACGCGACCAGTTGAATGGCTTTCAGAGCGAAAGCCCACCATAAAAACTGTTGGATAAAGATGTCTTCGTAATACTGATTCGATGTTGTTCCTCACGAAACGCATCAGGGTCAGTTCAAGTGCCCACCGACGGGGTCAAACACAATCCCTTTGGATTTTCTGTAAATCCTTCCTGCGAAATCGCAGGGAAAGATCCTGAACTTCTTCCAATTCATTGGCAATGTAAAACCGCAATACCATGCGGGTTTCCCTACCCATGTCATCCGCTTTGTGAAACCGTCGACAGGTTGACGCACGAGATTCGTATCGTGGGGATTTCTGTCCGCGAAACACGAGTAGAACATGTCGCAAACAAAACCGACCCGACGGATTTCCAACGGTCGACAAGTAACATCCGCGATTCTAAAAATCTCCGGCATGATAACCAGTGAATTTGAATCCATTAAAAAATCGAATTCCAACTCGACTTTTAATTTTTGGACGGACGGGGCGTCCGGTAGTCTGTCCGCATTAGACGCCGTTTCTTCCTCGCGGCGATGCGTTTTCGACAACAGACTGGGAGACAAAGCTTGTCTTGGAAACAGGTAAAGATCCGGTACAAAAGAATCTTCCACCGAAGTGTTACCAATTCAGATACCAATGTCAAGCGGATTCGACTTAATATCCCCCTAAAAACCCCCACTGCCCCCATCTTGTCACAGAAGACCGCTGGTCGGAAAAATCGGTAAATCCCCCCCACTTTTCCTAACCGTGACGCACGAGCCGTCCGATAAACCGATTAGGTGAGTGTATACCGTGACCTAACTCCGTGCGCGGTCGGTGTGCACCAAAGCGATCCTCCAGCTACCACAAAGGTTCAGGGATGAGTCTCAGCAGTAAGATTCAAAAATTTCTATGCCTCGGACTGTTTGCTTTTTGCGTGACAACTCCGTTATCAGCGAACGACCACATCGTTTGGCGTCATGATTTGGAACAAGCAAAAAAAATCGCTCACGCCGAACAGAAGCTCGTTTTAGTACACTTCTCCGCCTCTTGGTGCGCAGCCTGCAAAGAGATTGATCGCTTCGTGTTCGTGAACCCCATGACCGTCCGCGTGGTCGGAGCGGAAGTAGTTCCATTAAAAATTGACGTCGACTTAAGCGCGCACATAGCCAAAGAATACGGGGTTACCACGGTACCCTATGACATACTTATCACGCCCGCCGGAAATGTTATCTCGGAACGTTCGAGCCCGCGATCGAGTGACGGTTACAAACGCATGATCGAGCAGGCTAAGCAGTCGGCCTCCAATGTCCCACCCAAGGTTGCGAAAGAAGTAAATCAGTTAAGGAAAGAGATTCGTCGGCAGCGAGACACACAT
>JAAEPL010000315.1 GCA_024232675.1 Planctomycetaceae bacterium | reverse complement strand
CATACTCGGCATGACCCGCGGCAGCACCTCGGCTCATATCGCGCGGGCCGCGTTGGAAGGCATCGCTTTCACCGTCTATGACGTTTTACAATCCATGAAAGAAGACTCTGGTATCGCGATCTCCGAGGTTCGAGTCGATGGTGGAGCCGCGGCCAGCGATCTGCTGATGCAAATCCAAGCCGACCTATTGAATGTGGAAGTTTTAAGGCCCACCCTCCTCGAAACCACAGCATTTGGGGCTGCCGGGATGGCTGCTTTAGCGGCGGGTCTATTGGCTGGACCCGAGTCGATGGGCGAGCATTGGAATTTGGATCGCAAGTTTGAACCGGATATGGATTCCGATAACCGCGAGCGCATGTTGAAGCAATGGCAACAAGGTATTAGCCGTGCCCGCTGTTGGGCCGGAGAAGAGGGAAATTCTGATGAATCGTAACGAGCTGTTGAATCAAGCCACCACCGCAGACGCTTGGGACGTCATTGTCATCGGCGGCGGAGCGACCGGTTTAGGGACCGCTGTCGATGCCGCGGCCCGTGGATACCGCACTCTGTTACTGGAGCAAGTCGACTTTTCTAAAGCGACCAGCAGTCGCTCCACCAAACTGGTTCATGGCGGAGTTCGCTATCTGCAACAAGGCAATATTTCCCTCGTGCGTGAGGCTCTGCACGAGCGAGGCCTGATGTTTCAAAACGCACCCCACTTGGTCTCCAACCTTGCATTCGTCGTGCCACAATACAAATGGTGGGAGGGCCCTTTTTATGGCATCGGATTAAAACTCTACGATCTCTTGGCCGGTAAACTGAATCTTGAGAAATCGCGGAGCTTAAATGCCAAACAAACACTGGAACACATTCCAAATTTAGAACCCGAAGGACTGGACGGCGGAACTGAGTACCACGACGGTCAATTCGACGACTCAAGAATGTGCGTTACCTTGGCCCGCACCGCGATGGATCTTGGCGCCACGATGCTTAATCACGCCCAAGTCACAGGCCTGCTTCGCAATCCAGACGATCATATTTGTGGGGTCACATTTCAGGATCGGGAAACCGGCCAACAGCACGATGCTCGTGGAGCGGTCGTAGTCAATGCCACCGGCGTTTTCGCGAATGCCATTCGCCAAATGGATGACGTTAATTGCCAGTCCGTGGTGGAGCCCAGTCGTGGCGTGCACTTGGTGCTGGATGCCGATTTTTTGCAGGGTCAAACTGCCATTATGGTGCCCCACACCGACGATGGGCGGGTCCTCTTCGTCATCCCTTGGCACGAATGCTGCCTGGTCGGAACGACTGATGAACAGGCACCCGAACCCGTACTGGAACCCCGTGCCACGGAAGAGGAAATCGATTTCATACTTCGCAATGCGGGGAGATATCTATCGCGGGTCCCGCAACGCAGCGATATACGAAGTGTATTTGCTGGACTACGTCCTTTGGTAAGAAACGAGGGCGAAGCTACCAAGAGAATCTCCCGTGAACATGAGGTCATTGTCTCCCGCGGCGGCCTGGTTACCGTCATTGGTGGAAAGTGGACCACTTATCGAAAAATGGCGGATGATGTCATGGACCACGCCATCGATGTGGGCGGTCTTGATCGCCAACCCTGTGTCACCGCAGATTTACGCGTGCGCGGCTATCTGAATAGCGAAGATCCGGCGATGCCGACCGAAAACTGGCTACGCGTTTACGGAGCGGATGCTGCGGAAGTCAT
>JAAEPL010000314.1 GCA_024232675.1 Planctomycetaceae bacterium | reverse complement strand
TCCTATTCCTTAATGCAATTTTGCGACCGCGTCTTTCTGGCTTGGCATTCCCCGACCGCCTTGGCGGCCGTGATGCCTGCTGGGGTGGCCGCCTGGACCATTATGAGTTTTCCGTTCGGGGTAGCGCTGTACACCAACGTATTTGTTGCTCAGTATTTTGGGGCGAAACAAGATGCCAAGATTGGCTCTGTCATTTGGCATGGCCTGATTCTTGCAACCCTCTTTTTACCGCTGTTTCTATCATCGGTCATTTGGCCGAATTGGGTATTTCATCTAGCGGGTCACGAGGGCGCAATTGCAACCGAGGAGGCGATCTATTTTCGCTTTGTTTCCATTGGCTCGATCGCCCATGTTTACGGCGGTGTTCTCAGTTCATTTTTTATTGGCACCGGTCGCACTCGCGTTGTGATGTTTGTGGATGTATCGGTTGCCGTTTTGAACCTAATCTTGGATTGGGTACTAATATTCGGTTTGGCATTCGCTGGCGCGACGATGGTGGAACCTTTGGGGATCAAAGGGGCAGCGATCGCCACGACGATCGCATTGTGCATAAAAACAGTGGTCTATGCGACGCTCGCCATGAGCAGATCGAATCGGCAAAAATACAGCTTGCTAACGCGATTTAAGTTTTCTTGGGAACTGCTGTTACGCATGCTCCGTTTCGGTTCCTCCAACGGCTTACAGTTTTTAATTGAATGCCTAGGAATTGCTATTTTCACATTGATGATTGCGAACCTAGGGGAAATCCCTGCGGCAGCTACCACAGTTGCGATCAGCGTTAACATGATGGTCTTTGTGCCCATCTGGGGACTCAGCACAGCAGTTTCTGCGATCGTTGGGCAGCAGATTGGAGACGGGAATCCACGCATGGCAATTCGTGCGACTTGGACTTCCATGGTCATTGGATTAGTTTACACCGGCGTTTTTGCCTTATTCTATGTCCTTACTCCCAGTCTGTTTCTACTGGGACATAACGCCGGCGCCGAAAATTTTGAAGAGATTAGCCAACTTGCGAAATCGCTGCTGATATTCGTTGCCGTTTACTGTGTCTTTGACTCCATACAAATTATTTTTGTCGGAGCCATGAAGGGCGCGGGCGATATCTTGTTCGTTGTCCTAACCAGCCTGATTTGCTCAGCGCTTTTTGTCGGCTTCGGCTTTATCGGATACTACACCGTCACGGACGAGCAGCAACTGCTGTTTTGGTGGTGGTGGTCATTAACCGGATGGCTAGTACTACTATCCGTCGTCTTTGCCGCCAGATTCCTCTACGGCAACTGGACCTCTAAACGTGTTATCGAAAGTAACCTGATAGATCGCTAACCGCGGTTCCTTGTTCATCCGCCCAAGCTCCATCGGCAAATCCGTACTCACGTCAGGATGCGAATAACTGCTTGGGATCTTGAAAGGCTTTGAACTCTAATGCATTGCCTGAAGGGTCGCGAAAGAACATCGTTGCTTGCTCGCCTACTTCACCAGGAAACCGCACATGGGGCTCAATCACAAAAGAGACGCCTTGCCCCTTCAAGCGTTCCGCAAATTCGTGCCACTGCTGCCAATCCATCACGACACCGAAATGGGGTACCGGAACTTCATGCCCGTCCACCGCATTGGCGCCCGCATCGGCATCGGCGGTTGCTGCTGTCTCATCGTCGATCTGATGGGCAACAATCTGATGACCCAAAAGGTCAAAATCAATCCAGCGATCACTGCTGCGTCCCTCTCGACACCCTAAGATGTTGAGATAAAAATCACGTGTTTCGGTCAAATCCCGCACCGGAAATGCGAGATGGAAGGGGCATAGCTTGGTATCCAAATCAGTCACCTATCAACGTGAACGAGTAATGTTTTCGCTAGATTAACTTTGCCAGCGTGGGCTGTCGATGGGCGTTAACCAGCACCTTCGACTGGCCAAGTTTCGTTTCCTGAGAGAACCCGCAAGAATCCGCTGTCCGGCTTGATCAGCTGTTAAACGCAAAAGCCCAAACCCAATCATTCCCGTCGGGCAAAACCATTTTCTCAAGTCAATAAGCCAAGCGGGATTTGTGAAATGGCGAAAATGAGATCCATCAGAAATCAGGTTCTTCTCGTTTTCTTCAAGCGCCTGAATCAGCCCGTTTCACGGCAGCTTCGGGGCGCGGGACATACGCATTCCACGACCTGAAATGCTGGTAACGAAAATCGAGCCTCAATTGCCGGCTGTTTACGGTGTTTTTTGCAAAAAACTTAGGCAAGTAATTCTTCGTGACGGATACCATTACAGCAACCCTACGCTGTTCTATTCCAATTACAATTAAAGCGAATATTGGGATTGTGCGGTTTCCACCGCGAACAACTCTAGTACTACATCAAATGAACCTTGAGAGGTAAGCCAAGCATGAATCTGATCGCACCCCATTTCCTGAAAACGCTGACGGCGATGGCATTTTGTTTGCCAACCCTGTTGGTCGCTCAGGACAATACCGACAAGCAGGCCGAGGTAGTCGAAACGACAACGCCTTCCGCCGGAATGCTCCGGTACCCGGACATCAGCGATTCGCACATTGTTTTTTCTTACGCGGGCGATCTCTGGATTGCCGATAGAAGCGGCGGTGTTGCTTCCCCCTTAGCCAGTCCAGCCGGCGCTGAGATGTTTCCGCGTTTCAACGCGGCGGGCGATACCATCGCTTTCATCGGTAACTACGACGGTGACCGCGATGTGTACACAATCGCTCGCGACGGCGGCAGTGCCAACCGTGTAACCTACCACCCCGCGAATGAAGTACTTTGTGATTGGACGCCCGACGGATCTTTGCTTTTTTCCAGCAACGGTCTCGCCGGTTTAGGACGCCAATCTCAATTATTCACCATTTCCTCCGATAAACCTCATCCCGCTCAATTACCAGTGCCCTACGGCACCAACGGTGCGGTCAGTGAAGATGGCAAATGGTTGGCATACACACCACACAGCCGGGACACTCGCACTTGGAAACGTTATCGAGGGGGCATGGCATCTGATGTTTGGCTGTACAACCTGGAGACCAACGAAGCCAAACAAGTAACCGACTGGGAAGGTACCGACAGCTTGCCGATGTGGCACGGTGAGAAGCTTTACTACCTATCTGACAATGGACCGCAAGAACGCCTGAACATCTGGGAGTATGATGTCGCAAATGATACACACCGACAGGTTACCGACTTCGCAGATTTTGATTGCAAGTGGCCATCGATGGGACCGGGTACAGAAGGGCAAGGTGAAATCATTCTTCAAAATGGACCGCACCTGTGGTTAGTCGATTTGGCAACCGGTGACCGTTCCACCGTCGACATCCAAATCCCTGGAGATCGCCCCGCCGTCCGCCCCAAGAACGTAGACGTTTCCGAGTTTATTCAATCTGGCGACATCTCTCCGTCAGGTAAACGAGCGACCGTGGAAGCACGAGGAGACATCTGGACTTTGCCCATCAAAAATGGCTCTCCTCGCAATTTGACCAAATCCAATGGTTCGGCCGAACGGATGCCATCATGGAGCCCTGACGGCCAATGGATCGCGTACTTTTCAGACGCCACCGGCGAATATGAATTGTATGTAACCCAGTCCGATGGGCGTGGTGAAACCAAGCAATTAACCCGCGATGGGAATGCTTGGCGATACAATCCCGTCTGGTCTCCCGATTCCAAACACATCGTATTTACCGACAAAACGGGTTCCGCGTTTTTGCACACCATCGAAAGTGGGGAAACGAAATTGGTCGACACGGACCCATTCGCCAACGCTCCCGATGTGGATTGGTCTCACGACTCCAAGTGGCTGACCTACGCGAAGGCTGTCGGCGATCGAGCGCCCACGAATTCTGTGTTCGTCTACAACGTCGACAGTGGCGAAAAGACTCAAATCACGAGCTTTTTCGATTGCAGCAACCCCGTTTTTGATCGCAAAGGCGAGTACATTTTCTGCAGCAGCAACCGAGCTTTCAACGCACCTAAGTACGAGGACGTAGGTACGACGTTCATTTACTCCGGTACCGAAGTCATGCTGGCTATTCCTTTGCGTGCAGACGTCGAACGTCCCCTTCTACCCAAAAGCGACGAGGTGGAGTGGAAAGACGGTGAAGATGATGAAAAAGAAAAAGACTCCTCGGAAGAAGCGGACGACGAAGACAGCGACGACGAACCAGGGGATGCTGCGGATGGCGTTACAGGTGAGTGGTCGGGAAAAGTACTCAGCGATGCGATTCCGGCTGAAATGCGCAACTTCACAATGTACCTGACCCTGAACAGCGATGGTTCCACAAGCGGTCGACTGGAGACCGGGCAAGGCACCATCGAATTCGGATCTGGAAAATACAATAAAGAGACTGGAGAAATCACTCTGAGTGGTGGTAATGCGGAAACCAACATCTCGATTTCCGGAATCTTGAAGGACGGTAAGTTTACTGGCAATGCCACGGTCGATGCACCTCCGATGACTTTGAAAATCGAAGCGGAGTTGAACAGTCCTGAATCTGCCGAAACGGAAGAGGAAGACGAATCCAAAGAGGATTCAAAAAAGGAAGATGATGACGATGACGAAGCGGAGACAGATCCGATTGAAATTGAATTCGAAGGTATTGAACGCCGCACGTTCCAACTGCCTTTGAAGCAAGGCAATTTCGGAAAACTCGGGGTCAACGACAAGAACCATCTGATTTATGCACGTCGTGGTTCACGCGGTGCCGGTGGCGGATCGTCCATTAACATCTTTGATCTGAAGGACGAAAAGAAATCAGAGAAAAAGGTTGTCGATGGGGCCGCTAATTTTGGCATGTCATCTGACCATAAAAAACTTGTCGTCATGCAGGGCCAAAACATGTACCTGGTCGATGCGGCAGCCGGTCAGAAATTGGATAAGAAATTCCAGACGAAGGGACTCAAAACTCGCATCGACCCTCGTCAAGAGTGGAAGCAGGTTCTCAACGATGCTTGGCGAGTGGAACGAGATTTCTTCTACGATCCGAATATGCACGGCGTCGATTGGGAAGCAATCCGTGAGCACTATGCTGCGATGATCGATGACTGCACCTCTCGTGATGATTTGGGATTTGTCATCGGTGAGATGATTTCCGAGATCAATGTTGGGCATGCCTATTACCGGTCACCGCCTAGCGACGATGGCGCGGCCAGTGAAAACATCGGCCTTCTAGGCTGTAGTTTCAAGGTTGATGGCGAGCGGTACCAAATCGATGAAATTTTCGAAGGTGCCGACTGGGATACCGACGCGCGAAATGCATTAAGAGATCTTGGTATCAAAGAGGGTGATTTCGTACTGGAGGTGAATGACCAGGCTTTGACGACCGATCAGAATCCGTACGCGGCTTTCACCGGATTGGGTGGCATGACGGTGACACTGACGATCAGTGACGACGCCACTCTGGACGATGAAGATAAACGTATTGCGGTTAAATTAAATGACGGTGATACCAATCTCCGATTCCGGAACTGGATCGAGAAAAACCGCAAATACGTGGACGAACGGAGTGGTGGCAAAGTCGGTTATATCTACGTGGTCAACACCGGCGTGCCTGGCCAAAATGATCTGTTCCGACAGTTTTACGGCCAAGCCGGAAAAGAAGCGCTGATCATTGACGATCGCTGGAACGGTGGAGGTCAAATCCCCAATCGCTTCATCGAATTACTGAACCGACCTGTTACCAACTACTGGGCGAGACGGGATGGGCAGGACTGGACCTGGCCGCCAGATTCTCACCAAGGACCGAAATGCATGCTGATCAACGGCATGGCCGGTTCCGGAGGTGATATGTTCCCGGCACTTTTCAAGCAACACGAGTTGGGCAAGTTAATCGGCATGAGAACTTGGGGCGGCTTGGTCGGCATGACCGGAAGTCCTCAGTTAATCGATGGCTCAAGCGTGACCGCTCCCTCCTTTGCCTACTACGAAAAGGATGGAACGTGGGGTATCGAGGGCCACGGCGTTGATCCCGATATCAAGGTCATCGACGACCCCGCAAAGATGGCAGATGGATCGGATCCTCAATTGGATGCCGCCATCCAATTGATGCTGAAAGAAATTAAAGAGAATGGTTACAAGGCGCCCGCCAGACCTGCCTATCCTAATCGTGTCAAAATCGGCATCGCGGAAGAGGACAAGTAATCAGCTCGAGCGATTGAGATTTCGAGCACTTAAAAAACGCAAGCCCCCGGCAAATCGCTGGGGGCTTTTTTTATCCTCCCCTACCCTGCCTACTAGACAAGCATTCCTCACAACCAAGCTAGTCGCAGGACGCCTAATCCCGTGCCGACATCATTTCCGTCAAACGCTCACGGAAGATCTTGGAATTATGTCGAATATCGACGGGCAACTTTTTTAACAAACGAACCTCCTGAATCGCCTTGGTCAATTCGTGACTCGCGACCAATTCTTGCAACTCACTCAGTAACCGCTGCTTCCGTTGCTCTCCGTCTGGCCAATGCTCTGGCCATGGTTCTGCCACGATCAGGGGACGCTGGTCAGCCCCATCGGGAAGCCCAATCAAGGCACTTCGATAAATCGCTGGGTGGGTATTCACAATGGACTCGCAAGGCACTGTGAAAAGCAGACCAGCGGCAGATCTGATCCGTTGCGTTTTTCTGCCGCAAAACCAAAAACGGTCCTTCGCATCGAGGTAACCGAGGTCTCCCATGCGGTGCCACACCCGATCCCCATCTTTAATTTTTGCCAAAGCGTTGGCATCTTTACGAGTAACATATTGTTGCGTGACGACGGCACCCTTGACGATCAATTCTCCGATCTCTCCAGCAGGCACTTCAAGAACATCGCCGATGGACGAAATGGGTTCATCCGAGATTTCAATGACCTTCCATTGAATTCCTGGAAAATGCCCCCCCACGCAAACACCCTTTCCTGTTTGTGTAGCGGCACCCGTTTCTGCCAAAACGACGCTCGCCGAATTACAGGCAACAGGCAACGCTTCGGTTGCGCCGTAAGGTGTATACACCTCGCCTTCTTTGGCGATGATCTTTTTCACTCGTTTCAACACATGGGCTGGAACCGGGGCTCCCGCAGAAAGCGCTCGCTGAATGCTGGGCAAGGTTTGCTTGTTTTTCTCACACCAACGGCTCACGGTATTCCAGAGTGCCGGCGAACCGAATGCCTGGTCTGCTTTCCAATGTTTTGCGGCTTCCAGAAAAAGCGGTGGCGAAACATCAGCCGGGCGGGTGAAGTCCATTTTGGGAAAAACGGTTGTTTTACCCATCCCGGTATTAAACAGAGCGAACAGGGGAAAACCCGAGACATCCGCCCCGCCGGGCTCGATGCCAAAGTAATCTCGCACCTCGATTGCTTGGTGAATAAAGTTGCGATGGGAATAGGCAACTCCCTTCGGCGCTCCGGTACTACCGGAGGTAAAGATAATCGCAGCCGCATCGTCATCCGCATGAGGCGTGTAATCAAATTCAGCATCCGCATATCGACTGCGAAGCTGTTCAATACTCTTGCAACCCGGCCATTGCCGACGCCCCACGACAAAATTCCGCTTCACTTTGGGAAATTGCTTTCGGTAGATCCAGCGTGCAATTTGCGCCTTGGCAATACCAATCACACACTCGGGTTCCGCATCGGAAAGGCACTTGATGAGGTTTTTCTTACCAATACCCGGATCGATCAAAATGATATTTGCCCGGGCTTTAAACAACGCGAATACCAACGCGATGAAATCGATGCCCGGTGGTACTAACATGGCCACACGCTGGTTGGGCGTGATGCCCGACCAAGCCAAGCCGACCGCCAAACTATTGGAATCCTTTTCCAGCTCACGATAGGTGACCTGTTGCCAGCCTTTTTTTTGCGGCACTGCGACTGCCGGATGCTGCGGCCATGTTTGGGCGGCTCGTGTTAGCAGCTGCCCGACATTAAAGAGCGCAGTGTCTTCCATGCCAGGCTCGAACTGAGATGATGGATTGACGTTCATAGCTCATCGAAAAACAAAGGCAGTTGCAAGGCGATGCCACAACACAACACGCAATTCTCGCCCCCTACTTAACAAGGTCCCCCAAAATTCCTGTCTGGAACCACCAGGAAGACACCGCTTAAAGGGCACTATCGCAAATCAGGCAGGAGCAAATAACTCAGCTTCGGGGCCTACGCAAAGCGTCATATTTTCGACCAATGGAAATTTCTGAGCGATCGCGTTGACTTGCTCAAGCGTAACCGCATCGTAGACCGCAGCAATCTCTCCCGGAGTCTTGTAATCGTTGTTTTTCAACCATTGAGCACCCACCGAAAACATTCGACTCTCGGTGCGCTCACTAGATAAAATGATGTGCGATGAAATTTTTCGTTTTGCTTGCTCAAGCTCTTTTTGAGTGACTCGCTCAACGATGGCCTGCCCCTGCAGTTTCTTCATTCGTTCGAGGTTCTCTTGAGCCTGTTCGGGAGCACAGCAGACAAAGGTCATTATCAAACCCGCTCCGTCGTATTCGTAATTCCCCATACCGGCGGCCTCCGCCAAGCCCGAATCGAGAAATTCCCAATACATACGGCTACCGCTGTCGTCGCCGAGAATGGTGGTCAGAACACGGGCGGCAAACCGATCCTCATCTTGGCTGCTAGGCCCGTTCGCAAGCTGGATAAGATATTGCTGCGTCGATTCAGGTTTGTGCATCGTGACAAACCCCGAGCGAGGCTGGACTGGCACCAATTCACGCTGAGCCGGAAAGCTTTCCCAGTTGCCGCAAAACGCCTCGGCATCACTGATCAGCCGTTCGAAATCCACATTCCCAGCGGCGGCCAAAGCAATGTTTCCGGGGCTGTACCGTTGTTGAAAATACTCATTCATGCGAGTTGGGGTTAACCCCGTGACGGTATCCACCGTCCCTAGAACGCTCTGGCCCAGTGGGTGAGCCCCGTAAAATTCGGCCATGATCCGTTCATGACCACCATAAGGCGGTTGGTCGTCATACATCTTAATTTCTTCGATGATGACTTTTTTTTCCGTTTCAAAATCGTCCTCGCGCAGCGATGGTCGCATGATGTCAGACAACACCTCGACGATTCGACTTTGAAAATCTGGCAAAACCGTAGCGTGATAGATGGTGCTTTCCTCTCCGGTCCTTGCATTAGAGTGCGACCCCATCTCATCCAACTCGCGATTCACCTGATCGGCGGATCGGTTGGGGGTTCCCTTAAACACCATGTGCTCAAGGAAGTGACTCACCCCTCCTACATCGGGTGTTTCGTCGCGTGCGCCCGTGCGGACAAAGAACCCACATGCCAACGCGTGCGCGCCGGGATTGCATTCCGCCAGGATTTCAAGACCGTTATCCAGCCGATGCTGACGGTATTCCATGCTTTAACTCCAAGGGTTCTGGCCCCAACGTGACAAGATTAAAGTTGCGAAAAGGATTAGCTTGGACATACTCGTTCAGCTTTTCGGCCGATAGATCATTAATCAAACCAGTCACTTCGCCTAATGTTCGTGCGCGTCCCAAATGGAACCAATCTCCAGCAATCGACCCGGCCCGAGATCGGCTGGATTCCTGCTGCAAAACCAAGGAGCTGCGGATTTGCACTTTCAAGCGATCTAGCTCCTCTTCCTGAACGCCTTTTTCCAACTCGAGCAGTTGTTCGATGAGGGCATCCAGAGACTCTTGGGCGCGTTCCGAACTTGTACCCACATAAGCCACCATACAGGCTTGGTTCAAAACAGAGTGCAGGGAAGCAAATACGGTGTAGCAGAGCCCTCGTTTTTCACGCAATTCTCGAAAAAGTCGTGAGCTCATACCGTCACTGAGAACGCCAATCGAGCCGCGTGCCAAGAAATAATCCGGGTCACTATAGGGAGCACAAGGGCAAGCGATCGCGATGTGTGATTGCTGGCTGTCGAAAGGGATGTGCAACGAACCGATAATCGAACCCTTATCTTCAATGCTGTCGACCGGCTTCGCTTCCCAATCAGCAAACAACGCTTCCGTCTTAGTTACCAATTGCTCCCAATCGATATTTCCTGCCACACTCAAAATTAAGCCGTCTGGCTGATAGTAGCGATTAAAAAATTCAAGGACGTCGCCATGAGTCAATGCCGCGACTGATTCCATTGACCCTTGACTCCAGCGGCCCCGGGGGTCCCCATACTGACGTTTCCTGAGTTGCAGCATCACTCGCTGCGCCAAGTCATCCTCAATGGATCGTACTTCCTGATAGCAAACCATGCGGCCTTCCTCCAACTGATCCTCAGGAATCGTGGGATCCCTGAAAACATCGTGGTAGACCTCAAATGCTTCGTATAGATTGGAAGCCGGCATCGCTCCGCTAAAATGGGTGTGATAAACCGACGCGCTGCTGCTGTAATCGACCCCCAACCATTCCAATCTTTCGATGTATTCGCGACTGTTTAATTTTCCGCAACCGCGTTGCAGCATTTCACAAACAAAATTCGCCAAGCCTTCCTTACCCTGTGGATCGAATTGGCAACCAGCTGGCACCGAGAACGAAAACGCAGCCGATTCCAACCACGGCATGATTTCGCCGACGATCGTCATACCGTTAGCGAGTCGATGAGATTTGATTTGTTGGTTTTGCGTCTGCATGGGGCTCACAATAGGTCGGGAATTGAGTCGCAGTATTCTACGGTTTTATTGTCTAACGCGAAGGTGGTTAACCCGCTTGGAGGGAACTTCTATTTTTTTCGGCCTCGGTTCGACCTCGATAACGCTGAAAACGACCAAATTGATGCTGTGAAAAAATACACGCCTTCATTTTTTGCTGAAGCTTGTTTTGACGCTATTCCATAAAGGATTTATACTTTTTGGTGCAAGCATAGATATGCCACCTCATTAATCCAATGCGAAATCCCAAATCAAGATGACACGCATTATTTTTTCCATTCCGCTGTTATGTTCATTGCTGGCTATTCCTTGGCTGGCACCACCTGCCGTTGAGCAACCCGGAAACGAAGAAGAATTCAGCGACGCGCAAATCGAATTCTTCGAAAACAAGGTCCGCCCCCTGCTGGTCGAGCATTGTTACGATTGCCACGGGGCCGACGCAGATCCTCCCGAAGGCGGACTGAGCATGGTGTCTCGGAAAGCAATCTTGGCAGGTGGAGACAGTGGCTCCGCTATCGATTTGGAGAACCTGGAAAAAAGCCACCTGCTGACGGCCGTGCAACACGGTGACCTTTTCCAGATGCCACCCGATTCCAAATTGTCGGTTGAGGATGTGGCGATATTTGAAAAGTGGATTAAACAAAAAGCCCCATGGCCTTCGCAATCCGATACGGACGTTAAAGCAAAAGAAGTTTTCGATCTGGCACAGCGTCGAGCGGAACATTGGTCATGGCAACCAGTTGCGACGCCGCCGGTGCCATCGGTCGAGAACTCAAGTTGGTCTCTCGATCCGATTGATCAATTCATACTGGCCAAACTGGAAACCGCCGGCTTGGAACCTGCCCCCCCCACGGATCGTCGCAGTTGGCTACGTCGCGTCACATTTGACGTGACCGGTCTTCCGCCCAGCCAACGTGAAATTCAAGACTTCCTAAACGACTCCTCAACAGATGCTTTCGAGAAGGTTGTCGATCGACTACTCGCGTCCCCTCGATTCGGCGAACGCTGGGCTCGGCACTGGATGGACTTGATTCGATTTGCCGAAACCTGCGGTCATGAATTTGATTACCCCATCCCTAATGCCTTTCAGTACAGGGATTACCTTATTCGTGCTTTCAATGCCGATGTTCCTTATGACGATTTTGTTGCTGAGCATATCGCGGGCGATCTACTGGTGAACCCACGTCGAAACCCTGAAACAAAAATCAACGAATCGATCTTGGGAACCGGATTTTGGTTTCTCGGTGAAGCGACCCACGGTCCCGTTGATGTTAAAGGCGACGAAGCTGGGCGGATTGACAACCAAATTGACGTCTTCGGTAAGACATTCCTCGGCATGACAATCGCCTGTGCTAGATGCCACGACCACAAGTTCGACGCCATTTCCGCGGCGGACTATTACGGCACAGCCGGATTCTTACAGAGCTCCAGACGTCAAAACGTCATGCTCGACCCTCACCAAAACATACAAGATGCCTTCGTAAAGGCAGACGAAGTCGTCGATCAAACGGATCGTTTGCTCAATGAGTTCATTGCGGCATTGAAACCGAACAACGAGAGTTTTTCTGGCGTCGAGAATTACTTGCATGCAGCCGTTCAATATTTGCAACTCGAACAAAGTTGGCGACAGCCAAAGCGTCTGGTTGTGGAGGGTGAGACGCTGAAACAAATTGAAAAAACGGGGGGCGTGGCCGAAAAACAAAACTTAGAAGGCTGGAGTGGCAACGGTCAACTTTGGTGGTCGCAAGGCAAAGTAGGCGATCACCTCGATCTAGAATTTGATGTGCCCGTTGCCGGGCGATACAACCTTTTGGGGCGTTTCACCCAAGCCGCGGACTACGGCACGATCAAGCTTTCCCTAAATGGTGCCGTGATCGATGAAAAACTTGACCTGTTCTCTCCCCAAATCAAACGTACAGAAGAAATATCGCTAGGCACGTTTGAACTTGAAGCGGGTCCACAGAATCTACGATTAGAAATCACGGGCAAGAATGAAAAAGCCCTCGACAAGTTCATGTTCGGGGTCGATTACCTGACGCTCATTGCGGAGAAAAAACCCGAGTCAGCAACTGAAGCCGCCGCCTTTCTCAAGCAAATCAGGGAAACCCAACAATTGGAGGCAGCCCTCTTGAATCGCTGGATTCAAGCCCTTCAGGACCCAGCAACCCAAAGTGTCACCCACCCTTTTTACTTGCTGCGAAAATCAGCCGAGTCAGGCGTCAATTTAAACGCGGCCGCCGGGGATGAATTTTATCGTCAGCTCTATGCCGATCTGGCAGGCCGCACGCAAGCAAATCAAAATTGGTTCCATGACCAATCACGCGAAATATCGCAAGTCGTGGAACAACCCCTGTCCACCTGGGATCGCCAAGGCTGGGGCTTCACCAAACAACCCGCTTGGCGATTCAATCCCGTTAGCAACCACGCAATCGGCGCAGAGACCAACGCACCCCACAGCGGGTTGCGGGGTGAAAAATTCCAAGGTGTACTGCGATCGCCCACCTTTGAAATTGAATCACCGTTTATTTACTACCACGCCAACGCTAAAAGTGCGCAAATCCGTTTGATCATTGATGGCTTCCGCCTGGACGTAAACAATGGCTTGTTGTTTAGCAACATGAACCTGAGAGTCGATACCGGTGGGCAGTGGAAGTGGATTGCACAGGGCGGCGATCTTAAAAACTACATCGGTCATCGCGCTTTCATTGAGATCATCGACCAGGGTGACGGTTTCATCGGTGTTGACGAGGTGCGTTTTGCCCAAGCTCCCAAACCGCAACCCAGTCCCTCGTGGTTATCCACCTCCGCGGGGCATGTCATTCCCTCCACGGAGCAGTGGAAAATTGCACGCACGGAACAGGGCAGGTCTCCGCTAGGAATCGTTACGCATTCCCTAGGCCAAGCGATGCGGGACATGCCGGCCTACACAGCCGACAATGCCACGGTAGAAGATGAGGTTTTGTTTAACTTTCTTGTTCAGCACCAACTCATACCGAAGACAACGTTCCAGCAACTTGACAATACGATTGCGGAATCCAAATCGCAAATCCAGCAGATTAATCAGCGCACGCCTGCCCCCATGATGGCAGTCGGCATGGTCGATGGCTCGCCCGAAAATGAATTTGTATTCATACGCGGGAACCACAAGAACCTGGGGGACCTGGTGCCTAGGTCACCGATCACTGCATTGAACGACAACCAAACGTGGGACCAAAATCTCTCCGCGAGTGGTCGGCTGGAATTGGTCGGCAACCTCATCTCCGAAGCCAACCCGCTTACCCGTCGCGTAATCGTGAATCGCGTATGGCATCATCTGACGGGTCGTGGGCTCGTTTCGACCGTGGACAACTTTGGAGTTTTGGGAACTGCCCCTACGCATCCGGAATTACTTGATTACCTAGCGAGTGAATTTTCACAGCAAGGTTGGTCACTTAAAAAACTGATAAAACGAATCGCCCTCTCTCAGACGTATCGTATGAGCAGCTCGGATGACGGGCGAGCGACGGACATCGACCCGGAAAACAAATGGCTTCACCGGTTTCGCTTGCGGCGTTTGCAAGGCGAAGCGATTCGCGATTCGATGCTGGCGGTCTCTGGCGAACTGGACACCACGATGTACGGCCCAAGCGTGCCCATCCACCTGACATCATTTATGCAAGGACGTGGTCGTCCCGGTGGTAACGGACCGCTGGACGGAGCAGGTCGCCGCAGTATCTACACCGAGGTTCGCAGGAATTTCCTCTCCCCCATGATGCTGGCATTCGACACGCCGATTCCTTTCAATTCAATTGGAAAAAGGAATCAATCCAACGTGCCTGCCCAAGCGTTAATCTTGATGAATGACCCCTTGGTTATTTCCCAAGCTGAAAAATGGGCGACTCGCATCTTAGCTTCCAACAACGAACAACAGGAACGTATTGAGAACGCATTCGAGGAGGCCACTGGTCGCCTACCCAGCCGCCAGGAAACGCAAGATTTAACTGAGTTTTTAAGTACCCAAGCCGACAGCTATGGCGTTGAGAGCGATGACCCCAAAGTCTGGAAGGACCTTTGCCATGTCTTGTTTAATTTGAAAGAGTTCATTTACATCCAATAACGAACAAGACGTTTTGACTTTTTAGAATCGATTTTAGTTGGCACCCACGACCCGCTGCCTTATTTAGGTTAATCATGAAATCCACCACTCATTGCCACCGCTTTCGTCCCCAGGCGATCACGCGTAGACAAATGCTGCGAGACGCTGCCTGTGGTTTTGGATCCGTCGCTTTGGCTGCTTTGATGTCGGATCAAAGTTACGCTGGCTTGGGAACACGGGCTTTTGAAATGGGTGATCCGCTAACGCCAGCCAAACCCCACTTCCCGCCCAAAGTTAAACGCGTGGTTTACTTGTACATGGACGGTGGCCCCTCGCAAGTTGACACCTTCGATCCCAAACCACTCCTCGCTAAAGAGAATGGCGAAGCGTTCAAGATGAAGATTGAGCCAACCCAGTTCAACAACATCGGACGCACCCTAAAAAGCCCTTGGAAATTTAAACAACACGGTGAATCGGGCACTCCGGTAAGTGAACTTTTCCCACATGTTGCTAAACATGTTGATGATTTGGCTGTGATACGGTCCATGACCAACAATTTCAGTGAACACACGAGCGCGAATTACTTTCTTCACACCGGCACCGGATTCCAAGGACGACCAAGCATGGGCGCATGGACCAGTTACGGCTTGGGCAGTGAGTGTAAAGACTTACCGGGATTCGTGGTATTAAATGGTGGACTGATACCCCCAGGAGGAGTGGATTGTTTCAACAGCGGTTTCCTACCAGCGACTTACCAAGGGTCAATTTTCAACCCGGGAGATCAACCTCTTGCGAACATCGTTCCCCGTGAAGCAAAACAACAGCAACAGAACAAACTCGCACTCTTGAAAAATCTTGACCAACAAAACCTCGGGGCACTCGGCTCTAGCGACCAAGTAGAATCTGCGATCGCCAACTACGAACTTGCCTATCGCATGCAATCCGTCGTTCCCGAAATGTCCAGTTTGCATGGCGAAACGGACGCTACGAAATCGATGTACGGACTGGATTCCAAAAACAAAGGAACCGCGACTTTTGGCCGACAATGCTTACTGGCAAGACGGCTGCTTGAAAAAGGAGTGCGCTTTATCGAATTAACTTGCCCCGGTGTCGGACACGATCGCTGGGACCAACACTCCAACCTTAAAAAAGGCCACGAGGATAACTCGCGTTCCGTTGACCAAGGTATCGGGGCTCTGTTAACGGACCTCAAACAACGAGGAATGTTCGATGAAACGCTCGTTGTTTGGTCCGGAGAATTCGGCAGAACACCTTTCGCCCAAGGCAGTAATGGACGGGATCACAACCCATTTGGATTCAGCCTCTGGATGGCTGGAGGAGGCATTAAAGGGGGTACCATCCACGGCGCCACCGATGAATACGGTTACAAAGCAGTTGAGAACAAATTACAAATCCACGACTTGCATGCCACGATGCTGCACCTGTTGGGTATTGACCACAAACGGCTGACGTATTTATGGGGTGGCCGCGATATGCGGCTGACGGATGTTCACGGAAAATTAATTGACGCCGTTTTGACCTAAATCAATCCTGCTTGCTTTTCGCCGCAATTTTTAATTTCCCAGCCACTGCCTTTTCGCCTCACTAAAAGCGCCCCCACCAAAAGAAATCAGGAATCACGATGAGGTCGGCGAAAGGCAATTCCCAAACCAACAATACCGCCGCGCGGCATTACACGGCAATGCTACTTGCGTGGGCAAGCATGCTGGGAACCGTCATCGCTTACGCGTTGTTCGTCCAATTGGATGTTTGGAATCCATCAGTAATCTGGTGGTATGCCACCAACATCCTCATTCTTGGTTCCTTGGTGTACGCGTTCGTGCTGATGATTCGGCAATCGCTTAACCGGGCTAAAGGCATCTGGTCCATCGCTTTATTCATGCTCAGTATCACCCCCGTCATTTGGGCGGGAGCCTTTGCTTGGAACCTGACTGACGTCGCGAATCGTCGAGGTGACGTCGTCCTCAACCTACCCACGAAGGCGTTTGGGATTTGGCTCGGCAATTGGTTCACCGTAGAGAGCAAGGCACGATACCCCATGCTTTCAGCGGGGCAACATGTCAATCTTCTGCACGACGCCAAACTTAAGAACACCGTCGACCTAGTGGCAAAAATGGATATGCACATCGCCAGCATGGCGAGCGTCCTGGGTCAATCACCGCCATCCACAAAATCAAATTGGGTACGCGGTTCGTTATCCGGCCAAACGGGTCGCTCGGTAGGTGCCTGGGCGATATGTGATACGGGTCCGCAAGACACACTGCAATACCTTGATAAACACGAATTGGCCCACACCACTATTTCTTTATTAGCTGGTACCCAAGTCGACATGCCGATGCTGTTAGCGGAAGGCTGGGCTTCCTCGCAGAGTGCCAATCGTTCTGATGCCATCTTAAATCTGATTGATATGCGGAGGAGTGGACAATCCTGGCCCCTGTCCGAGTTCATTACCGATAACAATTACGGGAAATCTATTCCTCAGACCTACAGTCATGGTGCCCCATTCACCTGGTTTCTGCTGGACCGTTTTGGTGGGCCCAAATTCTTAGAGCTTTACCAAACCGTGCGCCGATCCACTTTCCAAGAAGATGTGTTCGAAGTTCTTGAAACTCATTGGAAACAACTGGAAAAGGATTTCTGGGCTTGGCTGGAAGCACAAGAAAGCGAGGCAATGGGAGCCGTTGCTGTCGACGAAAACGCGCCTGAAACGATCACCTTCAACCGGCCAACTGACGAAGCTCGCTGGGACCATATTCGCAAAATCGCTGCGGCTGCTAACCGTCGCCCTTTGCCCACGACAGCCGCTTTTCAAGTGACACATCAAGGCCCAACTGCGTACCAAGTACAAGTGATCCTCGAACCTGAATCTGCATGGACGGCACTGGAATTACAAGACGCGTTACAGGGTTCC
>JAAEPL010000313.1 GCA_024232675.1 Planctomycetaceae bacterium | reverse complement strand
GAATCCAATCAAGATACGAATCCAATCAAGATACTCACCAAGCCTACCCGTGCCAAATCTCGCCCCCTAATTCCAGCCAACCACGGCATACCCGGGACTGCAAAGCCTATCTTTCACACGCTCAATGCCGCCAGCCAATCGTCCCAAATTTTGGTTTTCAAGACATGCGTGGTTGCGGGCTTGGCATTGCCACAATACAAAATAAGTAATGAATATACCCGCATCCGCTGGTAAAAAATGCACTAACAGGAACCATCAATGCCTGCCGCCGAACATGAAACGAACGCCCAACCCAACAGCGACCAAGCTGTGAAAGAAAGATACTCAGCGGCCGCGCACGCTTCCGAAGAAGCATTGTGCTGTCCCGTTTCATACAACCCACGGTATCTCAAGGCGATTCCTGCGGAAATCATTGAAAAAGATTACGGCTGCGGAGATCCCTCCCCGTTCGTTGGACCGGGTGAAACGGTTCTGGATCTTGGTAGTGGGGGCGGTAAACTTTGCTATATCGCCGCTCAAATTGTCGGCAAAAATGGATTAGTGATCGGTGTCGACTGCAACGCCGATATGCTGTCCCTAGCACGCAAGTACCAACAGCCCATCGCTGAAAACCTAGGCTTTAACAACACCGATTTTCGGTGTGGAAGAATCCAAGATCTTAAACTCAATCTGGAATTGCTGGCTGAGCAGTGGGGGAACCGCCCGCTGACCAGTGCTGCAGATTGGTTGGAACTTAGGTGCCTGGAAGAGGAACTGAGACAGTCGCATCCACTCATTGAAGACAACTCTGTGGATTGCGTGGTTTCCAATTGCGTTCTGAATTTGGTGAATCCCAATGATCGTCAGCAACTTTTCCGCGAGCTATATCGCGTTCTTAAAGTGGGAGGACGAGCTGCGATCAGTGATATCGTAGCCGATGAAGACGTGCCCGAAACGTTGCAACACGATGGGAAATTATGGTCCGGATGCATTTCAGGGGCATGGCGGGAAGATCGCTTCTTGGAAGAATTCCGCAACGTTGGATTTCAGGGAATCCACATCGCCAAATTTGAATCTAAACCATGGCAGACCGTCAACGGAATTGAATTCCGCTCTATGACCGTCGTTGCCACCAAAACAGAATCCGGTGCTTGCTTAGACCGCAATCAAGCCGTTATCTACAGAGGCCCCTTCGAATCCATCATGGATGACGACGGCCACCAATACGTGCGTGGACAAAGAACCGCTGTTTGTCATCGAACATTCACAACGCTCATGTCAGAACCCTACCAAGGTCAATTCATTGCGGTGCAACCCCAAGCGGCCGTCGCACTAAAAACGGCCCCAGAATTTGATTGCAGCATTGATCAATTAAGGCCACCTCAGGCAACCAAAGGTGGATTGGTCAAACTTCAAATATCAGCTGGCGATTCAGGCCAGGAAGGCGACTGCTGTGGCGGTGACAGCTGCTGCTAAAGTCAGGCATCGGTGGACTTTCCCGAAACGCCTTAAATGAGTCCTCCTAGAGCTTTTGATAATTGCCTTAGCTTGATAATTGCCTAAGCAATTGCGATGAGTCCCTTAAAAAACCTCAATTCACAAATCTAGGCACATGCCCATTTTCCTAATCAAAGAACCGAGTTGCCTGTTTTCCCACATTCCGAAGACTGGTGGAAACTCGATTCGCAATGTGGTTTTTGATAAACGCTATGAAGGGCCTTGGTTCGGCGACGAACTTCCTGCCGAATGGAAAGACCTCTTTAGTTTCGGGTTTGTACGCAACCCGTTCGACCGAGTAGTTTCAGCATGGAAAATGTTTTGCCAAGGCACCGAGGATGATGCATGGCATCTACCGGAGGGTGGTTCCCTTAATTTGACTTTGGCGGAGGTCTTGCGATTGGGTCTTGATGAGACGGCCGCCTTTGGTCATCCACGATACAATCGAACGAAACCGACTCCCCTTATCCGCTTGAAAAACCACATCATCCCACAAACCCACCCTTACCACGGCCTCAACTTGGTTAAGTTTGTCGGCCGTTTTGAGCGGCTGCAAAAAGACTTTACCCAAGTGACGAAAGCGCTCGG
>JAAEPL010000312.1 GCA_024232675.1 Planctomycetaceae bacterium | reverse complement strand
TGGCTAGTTCCATGCCGGTCGCTGTGGTAACGGAAATCACAAAAGTCGACTCGGGGTGTGCCGTTTTCAGTTGTTCCAATACAGGTTCTAGAAGATTGACTTCGCCGACACTCACGGCATGCAACCAAACGCAATGGCGATTGCTGGCAACCGGTGGAACCCGCCCACAAGCACGCTGCCAAAAACTCCCCAAAGGTCGCCCACGAAACCAACAGCGATACAAAATCACCGGGGTCATCAATAGGTAGATAACCAAATAGAGGCTGTTCAAAATCCATGCTTTGAGCCTATTCAAACTTCGCGAATCCTTTCACGAGAAACCGGAAAACCACCAGCAAAGTCCCAGCCTAATCAGATAGGTATTCCCTGCAAACAGGGATTAGCGACACGTCGTTAGAAGTGCCAGCAAACCAACACGCACAAACGGGGTAGGGAAACGCCTAAGTTCTCTATACTTTCGGCCGACGAGACTTGCCGTCGCGTTGTTGAGATAAGGGCACATGGGTTGAGGCAAACAACCGAGATCCCAGCACCCCGGTTGTTCGGCTTGTGAAAACCAACGCGACATCAAAATCAAGCAGACTGCTTCTTGATGCAGCAATGCTTGAACTTTTTACCGCTACCACAGGGGCAAGGATCATTACGCCCCACCCGTTGCTGGCGGTTTCGAATAGGCTGGGCAACGGCCTGCCCGGAGGAAGAACTGGCGATGGCCTGTTGCTGCTCCTGAGCGATTTCGCTGTGGCTAAAGTCCTGATGCTCTGCTTTGAGGCTGACGAAGGTATTGCTGATGAAATCCGGATTCAAATGTTCCATGCGGAAAATCAAGTCAGAGACTCGCTCGCCAATGGACTGCCAAAGCCCCTCGAACAATCGCATGCCTTCGCGTTTGTATTCGACTTTCGGATCCAATTGAGCCATCCCGCGTTGACTTACCGCACTGCGCAAGTAATCCATCGCCAACAGGTGATCTTTCCAGGCACTGTCAACAACATCCAATAGCACCATTCGTTCCATGCGTCGCATTTCCGGATGGAAGTAATCCTCGACGACCGAAAAAAGTTGTTGCTCGAGATCATCACGCTCTTTTTCACGTAATTTCTTTACTGGCAACTCATAGTCAACATTGGTCCTCAACCACTCTGTTAACCCCTTCACTTCGTCGGCGTGGTTAGCGATGGGGATCAGGCCTTTGCCTTCGAGTTCCTTCAGTTGCCTGCTTAATTCCGCATTGGTCCGGCCTGCTTTGGCTTGAGAATCATGGCTGTGCTGCAACAGCATATCGCGGATATCACCACGTTGTTGATTCCGCATATCCTCCATACTCAGGTCAATGGAAAAGCGATCGCTGGCCCATTTCACTAGCGGTTCTCGTTCCAAACGACTTTCGGTTCCTTTGCCAAGGGTAAACTGTTGAATACCGGCGATGACAGGATATTCAGCTTCCTTTTCGTCGTATTTATCAATCGCTTTTTGGACCACCAATTCCTTGATGTATTCGACTTCGCGATTTTTAATATCTTCGAGATCGATCTCGATACCGAACTTACTTTTCACCCAGCGGGAAGCCACACGCAGGTTGAAATCCTCTTCCATCATCACGGCACCTTCGGAAAGATCGACCTTCCCGATGGCCTCGCGAGCTTGTTCGATGAGGAACTCGTCCAAACGGTCGCGGCCAATTTTTTTCAAGTCACGATCGCGGAAGCTCAAGTTCCAACGGGTATTTGCGAACTTAACCAGTGAATCCCAGTTCCAATCGTTGGTGAGGTCCTCCCCGTCATCGCTAATCGGCAGATTTTCTTCGATCGCACTAAGCACCGCACCTTCCGCGGATCGTTCGGCTTCGTCTCTTGCGATCTCCGCTGCGGATTCGTAGTCCGCGTTCTTAAAGTTTTTAGGTTCCAACTGCGTCGACAATTGAGAGCCTGCCCAGCTGGCGAAAGACGCAGGACCAAAATCTCTGGTGGCGTAAGTATCGAGATTATGATCGACCTCTTTACGAATCATGTCGAGCACCATGTCGCGGCAACTTAAACCGTCGAGGATGCGTTGGCGAAAACTATAAATTCGCTTTCGTTGTTCATCCATGACCTCATCGTACTCAAGGAGACTCTTACGAATCTCAAAGTTGTATTCTTCGCGTTTCTTTTGGGCGCTATCGATGCGTCGAGAAACCATTGCGCTCTCGATCGGCACATCGTCTTTAAAGCCACCCATTTCCAGCATTCGTTTCACGAACGGGCCGGCAAAAATGCGCATCAGGTCATCGTCAAGCGACAGGTAAAAACGGCTACTGCCGGGATCGCCTTGCCGCCCACAACGTCCGCGCAGTTGAAGGTCGATTCGACGAGCGTCGTGACGCTCGGTACCGATGACGTGCAAGCCGCCTAATTCCTTAACCTCATCTCCCATCTCCGACATATGATTTTCTTTGTCGATTTTATCGACAAGAATATCCCACTCTTCGCGGGGCACATCCAACCGCGTTTCGTACTGGTCCTGAAGTTGGGCCCAGGCCATCGTTTCGGGATTACCACCGAGGACAATATCGGTACCACGACCGGCCATGTTCGTCGCGATGGTAACAGCGCCTCGACGTCCTGCTTGGGCGACAATCTCCGCCTCGCGTTTGTGGTTCTTGGCGTTCAACACTTCGTGGGGAATGCCGCGGCGACTCAATAGGTGCGACAGCAATTCACTCTTTTCGATGGATACGGTACCGACCAAGACCGGGCGACCCGCCCGGTTGAGCATCTTCACTTTATCCCGGTTGATCGAGGTACTTTTGCCATCTTGAGAATCGGCAATTTGCACAACAGAGTCATTTTCTTTTTTAATCGAACCGACATGCACATTGCCATTCTTCTCGATAATGGTGTCCCACTTGTGCGCGGCTTCTACCTCTTCGGCAACCGCTTCCCACTTGTGCTGCTCGGTACTGTAAATGGTGTCCGCGTGCTCGATTCGTTGGAGAGGGCGATTGGTTGGAATCGCAATCACATCCAGCTCGTAAATCTTCCAAAACTCCCCCGCTTCCGTCATGGCAGTACCGGTCATACCGCCAATTTTATTGTATAGCTTGAAGTAGTTCTGCAGAGTGATCGTGGCCAGCGTTTGCGTCTCTTCTTTGATCTTTACGCCTTCTTTGGCCTCCACCGCTTGGTGCAATCCATCACTCCACTGGCGACCGTCCATAAGCCGGCCCGTAAATTCGTCCACGATGATTACCTTGCCTTCTTTGACAACGTAATTCACATCTTTGACAAACACGTTGTGTGCCTTCAAAGAATTGTCGATCAAGTGGGGCCAATCCATGTTGCCGGCCGTGTAAAAACTCTCCACCCCAGCCAACTTTTCAGCCTCTCGCACACCCTCATCTGTGAGCGTCGCATTGCGGTCTTTTTCGTTGACCGTGTAGTGCAAGTCTTTTTGCAAACGGCGAGAAATGCGGTCCGCTTCTGCATATTTACTAATATTCTGGTGGGCCGGTCCGGAAATAATCAACGGTGTCCGCGCTTCATCGATCAAAATATTGTCGACCTCGTCGACGAGCGCAAAGTGCAACGGTCGCTGCGATTGCTGATAAGGCTTCTCAAAACGATCATCGCCCCGAGCTGCCGGTCGCATGTTGTCACGCAAATAGTCGAAACCAAACTCGTTGTTGGTTCCGTACGTAATATCGCAATCGTAAGCGGACTGTTTCCGCGAAACACTTTGGTTGGATTGGATCGCGTCGACCGTCAATCCCAGACCCATGTAGAGCGGCCCCATCCATTCCATATCACGACGGGCCAAGTAATCGTTTACCGTTACAACGTGCACACCTTTATTGGAAATGGCATTGAGATACGCCGGCAATGTGGCGACAAGCGTCTTACCCTCACCCGTCACCATTTCGGCGACTGCACCACTGTGCAACACCATGCCACCAATCAATTGCACGTCATAATGACGCATACCCAAAAATCGCTTACCGGATTCTCGACATGCAGCAAACGCCTCAAGCAATATGTCATCTTCGGTTTCGCCTGCCTCGAGACGTTCACGAAACCGCACCGTTTGCTCTTTCAATTGCTCATCGGTCATCGCCGAAAACTTGGGCTCCAAACCGTTGATCGCATCAACTCTGTTTTGCAAGCGTTTTACAAATCTTGCGTTGGATGATCCGAACAGCGAGGTGACCCCGCGCTCGAACAACCGCAGCAGACTGCCAAAAAACATTGACAGCAGTTCCCAAATTCTTTCCAGCTGGTTCATCAAATCACCAAATATTTATGAAAGCGCGAACCCATCTTTAGGCACCCCATGCTACAGAGACCGTCGCCTTTGCCTGAAACTGACAAAATGCGTGGAGGCCGTGCTCAAGGAAGTCTGCCGTGCCAGGCGTTCAAGGCTGGAACCCAACCCTTCAAACGAACCGGTGGTAAGCCTATTGCGTTGAGTTCAAAATGCGCGCAAATTATTCTCTCGAAACAATTTATAGTCGGTCGGCACCACGGTCAACGCGGATTTACCGCTGGCAATTGCACCGATTTAGGGTGGAATTTACCCAGTTAGGTGCACCCAGTGACCACAGTTTACATTCTCAGGGACGTAAACTGATAATACGTTTTGACAGGTACCGGTAAGATAGGGACCCAAAATTGCAAATATTGTGCCGGGAATTCGCCTCCCTCCCAATATCGCGGCCTTGATTAGCGTGTCTTTCGAACCCATTTCCATCCCTACAGGCACAGAGCATTGGCCAAAACGAAGCTGAAGAAACAGCCAAATACTATCGATTTCGAGGGGCAATTGATCGTTCTCGGATGTGGGACATCGGTGGGAGTGCCAGCGATCGGCTGCGGTTGCGAGGTATGCAACGGCGGGCATCCGCGAAATCAACGCTCCCGTTGCAGTGTTATCTTGGGATTGCCCGAGGGGAATCTATTGATCGACACCTCCCCTGATTTACGCACCCAACTGACCCGCGAGGGGATCGGGATCGCTCACATGATTGCCTACACGCACGAGCATACGGACCACATCATGGGGTTCGACGATTTACGTTTGATGCAGTTTTATCTCGGGCATGCGATTCCAGCTTGGTGCAACGCCGAAACCAAAGAAAGGATACAGGAGGCTTTTTCCTATGCTTTCCAAAATGCTGAACAAACTCATGCAGGCGCTGTACCAGCCGTAGAATTGTTAGATATCGAAGGTCCCTTCGAGGCACTCGGAGAAACCATCACACCCATCCCCCTAAATCACGGGCCGCGATTCGACGTGCTCGGCTTTCGCATCGGTAATATCGCCTACTGTACCGACGTCAAATTGATTCCTGAGAGCAGCAAACCGCTGCTGCAGGGCCTGGATGTTTTGATCCTCAGCGCACTAAGGCCGACACCGCACCCAACCCACATGAGCATCGATGAAGCCATCGCTGCCTCGCGAGAGCTGGGGGCTAAAAAAACCTACTTTACGCACTGTTCATGCCATGTGGATTACGAAAAGACGATGGCGGAATTACCCCCAACCTTCGAAGTCGCTTACGATGGCCTGAGAATCCCCTTGAGTTGAACTCGGGTGAGGA
>JAAEPL010000311.1 GCA_024232675.1 Planctomycetaceae bacterium | reverse complement strand
TTGGGATCAATTGCCATCGTGCTGGCTTCACCACCGGGGATTCGTTCCCAACCGGTACGCGTACTGCGTCCCGGGCGGTAATTGGAAGGGCCCCGCCAACTGTTGTTGTCCTGAATCGATCCATAAACACGAAACGGCTCAGCGTTGTCAACTTCGACGTTGTAAAATTGCACCACCGGTAGATTTTCGAGGTTCTTCCAAGTTGCACCCTGATCGTAGGAAATGTTAATACCGCCGTCATTTCCATTGATGATGTGGTCGGAATTCTTGGGGTTGATCCACATGGCATGATGGTCGCCGTGCAAACCGGAGAAGGCCAGGTTTTCAAAGGTCTTGCCGCCGTCCGACGATTTGATCAGCGGGATCCCCATGGCGTAGATGGTGTTCTCGTCATTGGGATCAACTCGAATCTGGCCAAACACCCAACCGTACGTAGAGAATAAACGTTTCATCATACGATCTTCGCCATGCGTCAATTCCCAAGTTGCTCCGGCATCGTCAGAGCGGTAAATCTCAGCGCCTTTTTTCACGGCCTGACGTTGGCGCCCATAGTTGTCCCGCTCTCCCTCCTCAGCTTCTCGGGCAATCTGGTGATTATCCATCAGGGCATAAATGACATCCGGGTTGCTTTGGGAGATTGCCAAGCCGATGCGTCCGGTAGTTTCACTAGGAGGTAGCCCTTCGTTTAGTTTTTCCCAGCTCTTCCCGCCGTCGACGGTTTTGAATAATCCATCATCCGGTCCGGGTACGGGATCGCTCCATGCATGGCGGGTACGATTCCACATGGAGGCTACCAAGGTGTCGGGTTCCGTGGGGTGCATCACTAGATCAATTGCTCCGATATCAGGAGCGATGAAAAGTTGTCTCTCCCAGGTCTTCCCGCCGTCCTCTGTTTTGTAAATGCCACGCTCCTCGTTGGGAGTGTATTCGTGGCCGGACGCTGCTACGTAAACGATATTGGGATCACTCGGGTGCACCACGATGCGGGCAATGTGATGGGAATCAGCCAAGCCTTTGTGTTCCCAAGTCTCTCCCCCATCGTCGGAGCGGTAGACGCCCGTACCGGACATGCTGCTGCGAAAAATATTGGATTCTCCGAGTCCCACCCAGACGGTTTCAGGTTGAGTGGGGCAGGTTGTCACCGCGCCCACGGAGGCGGAGGGAGCGTCATCAAAAATTGGCTGCCAAGTGGTTCCTTCGTTGGTGGTTTTCCACAAGCCGCCTGAGGCAGTTGCCGCGTAGAAGGTAAACGGTTGGCCGCTTGGAATCGCCAAATCGGTGACGCGACCGCTCATGATTTCGGGACCAATGAAACGCCACTTCGTTCCGGCAAAATCGGAATCCGCTGCCATTTGCATATGATCTTTATGCCAATTCAGCCGCGTTTCGGCATCCATGACCGGTTGTTTCACGTTTTGTTGAGCCGTCACTGATTCCGACAAAAGTAAAAAGAAGCAACAAGCGAGAATGCGAATCATTTTTATTCCTTAGGTGTTGGGAATATCACAAATAGCGTTTTTGGCGAGCCATCAATCTTACTCGGAATTTCAGCGAAAATCGTGCCCTAATGTATCTCACAGGGCAAAATGTGGTGGAAACGGCCGAAGCACGCCCTCCACTGTTTTTCGTGCATGTGTTCACTTGGCCTATGTAGTCGGCTGTGGAGGTTGGGGCGATGGCCGGATGGATATTCTGAGCGTGTGCTATGGGGCCTCGGGGCCCTCCAGTAGCTTTTCGAATTGCTTCTCATGGAGCTCTCGAAGTCACTTGTCCAGCTGCTCTCCAACGGGAACAACCCGGTAGGGCTTCCTGTGTGCAATGACCTTCTCGTCAGGAATGCGGATGGCACATTGCGATCGTTCCATTTCCTGCCCTTTGTCGTCTGCTCGCTTGTTATTGAGAACGGCTGAATATGAATGCCGGTTTGTCACACGGTAAAGATGGCGGTGTTCGTTACACAACAAAGCTTTGCAAGTTCCGATATTCTAACTTGGCAAACGGAGGTTGCCTGAAAGTGGCATGGGGGTGCACCAAATAACGCCCTGTAAAGCAATAGCAATTTTAGGGGCGTGGGGCCTAAATTGGCTGCTTAGTTTCTTGGAGCGGGCTGGCGATTGACCGAATTTTGAGGTCGTTTTTAAGGTGACGAGTGGCCATAAAATGCGGTAAAACGCGAGTCAAGGAGCTTTCTGCTCTATCGTTACACAACTTTTACATTGCCTAGACAAAGTGGTGGCTGTAGCTCAGGCGTTCTTGCCTACAATCCTGCGGAAGGATGTCGCTCTGCAAAGCAGAAATTGAACAACATTCAATCTTTGAAAGATAAACGATATGTCGACTGTAACCCCGGATAATAAATCTCGACGCAAAGCCAGGCCTGTTAAGGACGATGGGAACCCGGCGGTGTCATCAGAACAGGCCATCGACGACGCCTTGGCTCATGCGGATGCCAAGCCGCATGCCATTCAAGGACACGAGGACGATGATCCAACGCCCTTTATTCACAAGTTAATCGTGCTGATTACGGTTGTCGCGCCGCTGGTGGGTTTTGCTTGGGCCATCAATCTGGCATGGCAAGCCGGTGCTGTGAATTACTTTTACCTGGGTATGATGGGTATCGGTTGGCTGCTTACGGGTCTGGGAATCACGATTGGATTTCACCGTATGCTCACCCACCGTTCTTTCGATACCTACAATTGGAATCGTCTTATGTGGGCAGGCATCGGAACGCTGGCTCTCGAAGGACCACCGCTGGCATGGTGTGCAGTCCATCGCAAACATCACCAACACAGCGACCAAGAAGGCGATCCACATTCCCCGCATCTTCACGAGGAAGGCGTCCTCGGGGCCATCAAAGGGTTTTGGCATGCACACGCTGGATGGCTCTTTACCCAGAATTGGGATGATAAGCTCGTCAACAAGTACGCTCCCGATCTTAAAAAGATCAAAGGCATGCAGTCTTTCTCCAAGTACTACCTTTACTGGATCATCGGCAGTCTGGCCCTTCCCGCGGTCATTGGCGGCTTGGTAATGGGTTCATGGACCGGTGCTTGGTTAGGTTTTTTATGGGGAGGCTTGGGGCGTGTCTTCCTGACTCATCATGTTACTTGGTCTGTCAATTCGATTTGCCACATCTTCGGAAAACGAGATTTCCACTCGGACGATGATTCGCGAAACAACGCTATTTTTGGAATCCTCAGCCACGGCGAAGGTTGGCACAACAACCATCACGCGTTTCCAACTTCCGCACGTCACGGATTGCAGTGGTGGCAGTGGGATACCAGTTGGATGGTGATCAGGTTAATGAAGGCCGTTGGTATTGTCTGGAACATTCGCTTACCAAGCGAAAAGGCCATGGCAGCTAAGAAACGCACCGCATAGCGGACGCGATTCAAGCGGCCTTTACCCAATCAAGATTTCAAACAAGCGCCGACGATGCTGTTAATCAGACAGCTTGTCGAGCGCTTTTTTTAGTTTCCCAATCTCATAGGCGTAGCCTCCAGAAAGAATGGGGAAGCGCAGCCAAGTCTTAGGATCCAGACTCTCGTCGTCAACATGAAACGAGGGAGCGAAGCGTTCCCGTTTCCATTGATTGCGGCAAAATAGCTGGAAGAACCGAATTACCCATTCTCCCAATTGAACGGAATCAATAGTGCCGTAATCAGAAGTCAGGTGGGTGTGGATCTCCAACGGCATCAATTTATCTCGAATTGCATATCTTTCGATGGCATCGAGAATTTCGTAGGGCATCAAATCACCCTCATCGGTTTGGCTTTCCCCCTGCGGCCGCAATTCCGCCGTCGGTTGCTGCTGGTTCACATACTTCACGTGGGGAATCGGGCCGAGCCCGCGGGGCCCTGTGGTCTCAATCCAGCGCAGCCATTCTTGCAAAAAATGTTTATCGATGCCCGCTAATGGTGCCAGGCCGCCGGATGTATCTCCATCCATCGTGGCATACCCGACGGCTACTTCGCTGCGGTTGCTGGTGGATAGCAGCAATGCGTTCTTAATATTCGCCAACATCCATACGCTGGGGCTGCGAACGCGAGCTTGGATGTTTTGAAGAGCCAAATCATCTGTTTCCCATGTTAGGTCACGTCGTAATTGGCCGCTGATCATTTCCGTATAGGCATCGACAATACCATCCACGTCCAATTCCATATGGGTAGAGTGAATGGCAGCAGCAACCATAGCGGCTGCCTGACGCGTGGTGTCAGAACTGTTTCGCGTGGCTTGATAGGCGGTGGTGATGAGGCGTTGGCAAATTTCGTTTGTGTCTTTAGGCGCGGGCTGTAGGAAGTTTCCGATTTTTTCACAGAAAAGATCAATGCCAAGTTCCTCAACGGCTAACTCGACCATGATCGCGCAGAGTACTGCGGCTGCCGTCGAGTCGACGCCCCCGCTAAGCGATATCACAAAACCCCGTGAGTGACTTTTACGCATGTAATCGAACAAACCGAGGCTGATGATCCTTGTGAATTCCTCCAGCTTGACCAGGTTAGGATCACGTTGCTTTAGGGCCGGAAGTTCGGTGGATTCAGGAGCGCAAGGTGGGTAGGTAAAGTTGACGTGAAAGACGTCGGATTCATCCCCGTCCAGTTCCGGTTCGAAGCTGCCACTCCGCGAACGGGCGGTTCGGGTTAGATCGACGTCCACAGTAGCCGTTGTTAGTCCGACCGGTTCGAATGAGAATCTCTGTCCCACTCCGGCCAGTTTACCGTTCGTGGCAATCATTAAGTCACCATCGTAAATCGCTCGTCCTGCCTCGTTACCTAGCAGGTTGGCATAGACATAGGTCACCTTGAATGCACGGGAGCCTTCTACGGCAAATTGGCGGCGAACCGCATGCTTGCCAAAAGAGAAGTGGCTTGCGCTGGGATTCAGGATAATGTCCGCGCCGCGGGCGGCACAACGTGCCCCGGGGCGATCGGCGACCCATGCGTCTTCGCAAATTTCAAACCCGATACGGATACCACCAACGTCGAAGATGATGTCGCCCAGCGGATAGGTTTTACCATCGAGTTCAATTTCCGCGACAATACCATCTGGCCATGCCTTGAACCATCGAGGCTCGTAATGGATACCATCGCCTGCCAAGTGTTGTTTCCCAACAAATCCGAGGATTTTTTTATCTGCGATCAAGCAAGCCGTGTTAAACAGACCGCCTGAGTAATTAACGGGAACGCCAACCGCAACCGCGATGCCCTCGGTGTAATCCACAAGTTGAAGAAGCATCTGCAGAGCGGTTTTTTGTACGCCGCGGGAATGGAATGCATCGGCGCAACCGTAACCCGAAATACAAAGTTCGGGAAAACACAAAATCGAAACGTTTTGTTGGCGAGCGATGTCGATCGCTTGCTTGATGTGTTCGAGGTTGCTTTCCCAAGCCAATGGTGTTTGGTTGACGGTGGCGGCCGCGACCTTGACGAATTGCATGACGTGTCCAGACAAAAATAATGGCAAACCTGAAACGGCTAATTTCCCTGATCCGAAAACCCTCGGCAATAGGAGACTTCCCCTTAATCACTCCCGATAAGGCTTCCCTCGTGGTTATCAATCCCAAAATACGACCCAATTGTTACAGAATTGGACTGTTCGAAAATAATGTCTAGTATCCTGAGCAGATAGGGAAATAATAATGGAAAGGAGACGAATAATCCTTATCCTTATTCCGTACCGCGACGCTGGGTCTTGATTCACCAAACTTAGTCGGGGTGAAGGCTCCATGGAGTAAACGAGGGCGAGAGTGACTGGAACTTATAACGAAATACGCTGCCCTAAATGCGAAGTATCGATCTTCGTTTACGCAGACCAAGCGGGTGACCAGATTCGTTGCCCACGCTGCCAAAATGAAATTCTCGTGCCGGGCACAAAACCCACGTCGCCATCCGAGCACTCTGTTGAGGACTTAATCGAGCTAGAAAGCGATGAAAATCTACTACTGGAGGACGTTTCCAGTAGCCCGCCAAGTAACGAAGCCCCCATCACATCTGACAAAACGGATGTTTCTGAGGATTGGCCCGATGAATTGAGGTTAGCAGCGGACCCTGAGGATGAGAAAAACGAAGACCACTCAGAAGCTGCTTTGGATTTCAATCAGGGCTTGGTTGATCAAACAGCCGAGGATTCGGACGACGATCTCGGCGAGCTAATTTCGAATCCGGAAACCAAGCCGGTTGTGGAAACCAAAAACGCGTTTGAAGTGGACGAAAACAGTCCTCTCGAGGTCGCAGGGGTAACCCCGGCTGATGGGCAGTTTGGCGTGACGTGTCACTTGTGTGGGTCGCTGCTCTACGGTCGCGTTAGCCAAGTGGGCACAAAAATCAAATGCCATGACTGCCATTCGATGGTGGAGGTTCCTCAGCCCAAGGCCAAGCCCGCGCCTGTTAGCGAGGAACAAGTTGAAACGCAAAAAGACGAGGAGGCTGGGTACCGTTTAAGTGAACCGGTTGATCTGCAACCGCTCGATACGACATTTGATATTACGCTGGGTGAAATCGACTACGAGGATGACGAGTTTTTTGAACAACGTCGTCAGGCAGATGAGCAAGCAGATGCGTTGCCAAACGCGAATTTGGCAGACCAAGATTCCGAAAAAAACATACCCGGGATCGACCAAGCAATTTCGGTGGAATTGCCGACCGAATTGCCGGTGCCAAAAAAGGAACGTTTTAAGGGCCAGCCCGTAAAGCATGATTCCGATGACGACGATGACGACGAATACAACCTACTGCCAGTGGCAGAAAAGTCTTCGCCGGGAGCTGTCGCCTGGGGGCCGCAGACCAGCAACATATCTGAACCGCTCAGTATCGACGAAAAAGAGGAGCCACAGGAAAAAAAAGAGCTGCCAAAAATACCTCAACCCAAAAAACAATCGGCTCCGAAATCCAACCAGCAATCACAGTCGGATTCAGAGGATATTCCAGGCCCACTCGTCGACTTGGCCGATTGGTTGAAAGAAGCGATTTTTCCGCTTAAGGATAAAAATGGCCTGCTGAAAATTGGCTTGGCTACCATTTTGATCGGGTGTTGTTATTTGCTGATTTTGGGTGGCTGCGCGAGCTTCACGGAAGAAAGCAAAACGATTGAGAAATTTGTTGGCTTCGCATTCGTAGCGATGGGAGGCGTACCGCTTTGTTTGACGCTATTCGTAATGGGCGTTTATTCGAATTCAGTGATTCGCGTAGGAATGGAGGGTAAGGGCACCTTGGCAGAGTGGCCTGATTTTTCAATCGCCGACTGGACCAGTCAATTTGTTTTCGTGGGGACCAGTTTTTGGATTTCGGCCGTCCCCGGCGTGATTCTGGGCACGCTATTTTCGTTGATTACTCAAAGCTCGTTTTGGCTTTATTCCGGCATCATCTTTAGCACACTTACTTTGACTCCATTCGTGCTCGCTTCCGTGGTCTTCAACGGTTCACCTGCAGCTGTCATGACTCCAGCGGTATTTCAATCTTTTCAGGTGATGAAGAATCGCTGGTTGCGATTTTTGGGATTCGCATTGGCGGTGGGGCTGTTGTTGTCCCTATCCATTGTCGTGCTGTCGTTTTTGGTGCTCGGTATGAGACCGTTGGCTTTCTTCATCGCAGCTGTGCAGGTGAGTGCCCTGTTCACTTACTGGTGGGTGTTAGGCAAACACTTGGGCCATGTCGTGAGATGGTTAAGCTCTGATTCTGCATGAAGCCTGTGGAAACCCAATTTCTTTTCTCGGCAGGCGAGCCTGAAGAAGAGATTTAGGCTGGCGTCTGTCAGATCATCATCGGGATTAAAAGGCTCATCGTCATTCCATTGTGGATTGCATGCATCGTCATCGGCGCGACCAAAGAACCTCGCCATTGTCTGACTAAACAAAAGCCGCATGCGAGCACCGTTAAAATCGGAATACCGATAAGGCCTTGCGGGTGTATTGCTGCAAAAATCAGACTGCTAGTGAACGCCGCGAAAGCCACGCTTGCCATGCGAGAACTGCGCCGACTGCCGTCACGCAGGGTGCGGTACAACACACCGCGGAACATGATTTCTTCCGTGAGCGGAGCCAGCACAGATGCGATAAAGAAAATCGTCAGGATGGTTTGCAAAGGATTTGCCCCGAAAGCATTTTCCACGATCGGATGGGATACCCCATTGGGGCCGAATTCTCCGACGGTCGGAGCGGGAGTGAGTAGGCTCATCAGAAAAAACACAATGACTGATCCCAGTACGCCAATCAGCATCACGGGAAGCATCGCTAGGTAGGCTGTGATACCCGCCATGATTTCCACGAACGGGTTTCTCAGACGGAGCCCCAAGTCATCCAGCATTTCGGTAAAGGCCACGCCGCGTAAAATTGGCCAGATCAAAGCAGATAATGGGAGCAGCATCATTAGGGTGGTGGTACCCAAGCTAAGGCCCTTTGTGCCGGATGCCACGACCGCGACAGAAATCGCTAAAAACAATGAAAACCAAATGGCATACGTTTCGATGTAGACTCCGCCATATCGGGAGTCGTCCACCACTCGGTATTTCAGGCGTCCCCCCAATGCTTTGGCGAGATAGATAAAGAACAACACGACGCCCACTAAAAACATGCCCGTAAACAGCGCTAGGAGGCTGAACAGCATGATGGTTGAAGTTTGTGCACGTTGGAAAATTGCTTTTCGTTGCTCAGAATTTGAAATCTTCGTATTCAGCGCAAGCTCACCATACCAGGGTAATTTTTCTTGCAAAAATATCCGGTCTGCTTCCGATACTTGAGCCGCCTTGTCCTCTTCGGAACTGTTGAAAATGTTTTCTAAAATATCAGCTTCGCGCTTTTGATTCTCATTGAAAGTGAGATCTGCCGCAGCGACTTTGGTCTTCAGGTTTGCCAACTCATCCAATGCCTTTTCGGGACCCAACAACTCGTTTGTGAGAATTAGGTAACAAAATCTTTGTTCGATCGGTCCAACATCAATCCCTTGCAGCATCTGTCGGGCGTCACTCGGCGACATCGGTTGGGGGGATAGCTCAGTAATGCCGACCGCTATTTTTCCCACGTAAACGGCTTGCAGCAACTCGCTCTTGGCGAACTCTGCGTCCGGTTCTGGAGGCTCTGCAAAGAAATGGCTACTCATGACGAAGACCGTCAGCCCGATGACGATGATCCACGCCAGCCAGGGTAGACCACGAATTCGTTTGCGGTGGTCAAGGTAAGGGTCAGTAGGAGGCGGTGGCGACGCTGGGGAATTTTCTCGCCCTTGATCTAACGAAAGTCGCGGGGAGTAATCGTCAGATGGAAACAGTTCGTTGTTCACAGTGTTCCTAAAAACGGGCTAAGAATTTGTATCCAAACCGGCAAGGTTCCGCGCTTGCTTAAAAACGGCGTCGAACATGGGTTCGGTTAAACGACCCGTGAATGTATTCTGCTGGCTGGGATGGTAGCTGCCAAGCAGGTGTCGGTTTTTTCCAAGGGAAACCATGGCCCCGTGCCCAAATTTGGGGCGGGGCCGCGGAACTGGCCAGTTTTGGCTGCTCGCAAAACGTAACACCGAGGTCCATGCTAACCCCCCTAATGCCAGAATCACGGGCGGCCGGCATAACTGAATGGTAGTCGCCAAGAACGGTTCGCAGTTTTTTACTTCCTCGGTAAGGGGTTTGTTGTCCGGTGGCGCACAATGGCAAACCGCAGTAATCGCACAATCCACCAATTTAAGACCGTCTCCAGAGGCGGTAGACGTGGCTTGGTTTGCCAAACCTGCCTTGTGCAAGGCCCTGAATAGCCAATCACCACTGCGGTCACCGGTGAACATCCGCCCAGTCCGATTGGCCCCATGAGCCGCGGGGGCTAATCCCACGATCAATATTCGTGCCTTTTTCGGGCCGAGGTTGGGAACCGGAAGCCCCCAGTAGTCCTCATCCTGAAATGACCTTCTTTTGACTTGTGCGATATGGGAACAATGCGCCACGAGACGGGGGCAGGTGCGGCATGAAGTGATCGCCTGATTTAAGTCACGCCAGCCAGCCATGGTGTTTGCCGTGGGTGTCTAGGAAGATTTGGAATGCCGGGCCTCTTGGTCTGCTAAGTATTTATTCTTAGCTTTCCGATAACGCCACTCGATAAACATCACGCCAGCAATCAGCAACAGGACTCCCGCGAGTTTCAACCACCAAGAATCAGGACCAATCCACTGATTGATCTCCTTGGCAAAGAAATACATAACCGCATTCCCCATCAGGCTGCCCAGCATTACGCCCAAGACGGTTCGGAAACGGCCTAAACCCAATAGCCTTCCAAAAATGGAACCACCAATACTGCCGGTGGTAGACGTCGGAAAGATGACAAAAGCTGTTAAAGCAAAAAATGCCAAACGACGCAGCCACGGTTGCTGTTCCATCATGAATTTGCCGTCCGATGCAAGTCCGGCAATCTTGGGGCCAATCATGGGTAAGCGAAACAGAAAACCCATGTGAAAGGTGACGAATAGGGCCGTTAACACATCCATGTAGGTGACCATCCCAAACAGTTGTCCGGGAGAAAGGCCGAGGTCGCTGAACCAAGCAGGGGTTTCACTGATCGAAGTCGGGTCTTGGCCAATGAGAATGACAAAGCGACCAAAAAAGAAAAAAGTTGCCAACGAAGCTAAAACTAACCGCTGCGGCGTCTCCCATCCGTAACCAATGCCCAACCCAATCAAAATGAGCAACGTTAACAAAAGAGGTCCAACGAGTGTCGAGCCCCAAATAAGGGGGTAGTCTTCGCGAAAGGATTTCTCAAACGAGGTAATCGAATCAATGAGCGCTCGCCGCAATTCATCAGGTGGCAAATCCTCCACGATCAGGTCGTGGATCGCCTGCTCTTTGTAAATGTGGGAGCTGATTTCGTTTTTGTCTTCCAATGGTCTGCGATTGCTAGCTGGTGATTTGAAGGTGGATACGGGTTTGCCGCGTGGTTTGTCGTATTGACTGGAGAGCGACTATTCTAGTCAGTTCGGAAGCTTCGTCGATTCCCATTTAAATCGGCAAAGAAATAAGGCAACTCTGCACTATTTCAGAGCAAATTTTGAACGAATCGGGGTGCCTGCTAGCTGGTTTTGCGTTGGACGGAGAATTTCGAAGACGCTAATCTCCCCGAAAATGGGTTCCTCAAACGATCGGATCATAATGAATTTCAATAGGCGACAGTGGATACAGGCGGTCGGTTTGGCCGGCTTCGCAAGCTGCTGCGGTGGTTGTCGCTTTGCACCGGAGTCGGGTCGTCATCAATGGATGTTCATGACGGAACATCAAGAACTTAGCTGGGGTGCGGAGGTTTTCGAAGAACTCGTCTCTCGCGAAAAAGCTTCTCAGAATTTACCGTTGGTTCAGTTACTCAGTCGTGTTGGGAAGCGTATCGCGGAGCAAGCCAATCGTGCCGACTTCGATTGGGAATTTGAGTTGGTGGACAGTGAAACCGTTAACGCCGTCTGCTTGCCAGGTGGAAAGGTTGTTGTAAGCGAAAGTATTCTGCCACTCTGTGAAAATGAAGCCGGTTTGGCAGTGCTGCTTTCCCACGAAGTGGCCCATATCTTGGCACGCCATGGTGGAGAAAGGTTGAGTAAAGGGATGTTGGTGAATAACGCTAAAGACAACTGGAAAAGTGTCACCCGTGCGAACTCAACCCACAAAACAGATCGCATGATGATGGCGTACGGTGTCGTTTCCGAGAAGCTAGAGACCTTCCCTTACAGCCTTTCTCAAGAGTTGGAGGCGGATCAAATCGGAGTCAAGTTAATGGCTAACGCAGGTTACGATCCAAATGTTGCCACTGAATTTTGGAAGCGATTGGGGAGGGTGAACAAGCAGCGAACGAACGAGTACTCGACGGTTCATGTATCCAATGAGCGGCGGGAAATGAGTCTGATGGCCTGCATGGGTGATGCGGAACAGTATTACGCGGATTGCGAGTTGAAATTGGGGCGGGGACAAGCCATCGTCACGCCGCAGACCTAGAAACACTGGCAGCGAATGGTTTTGATGACAACCATCGTGCCCTAACGTGAACCGATGCGATGATCCACGATGGGTCCCACGAAGATCTTTAAGGGAACCAGTGCTAAGACACGCTTACCATTGGCACCCGTATGCCGCGAGCGAATTTTTGACGCGGTCGACAAATCAGCGTGTTAGCTTTTTGAAACTGCGAATGTGTTTTTGGCTGATACACAAACGTCTTTTTGGCTTCACATCATGTGGTAGTGCAAGCGTTTCAAAACCTCGTTGAAGCAAGTGTCTCACCGCTTCGAGAGTTGGAGATTAAACCGCTGCCCGCCATACTTTCCACCAAGCCTTTTTTTCTTGCTTGTGCAGTGTCTGGCCCCAAGGTTTGCCATTGGTGCCGATGCTGCCCGTGAGTTTAGCGTAAGTAAAATCAGCTCGGGCAATCTTAGCCCCGCTCATATCGGCTTCTCGCAGGTCTGCCTTGCCGAGGTCGGCACCTGTAAAGTCCACGCCATAGAGATTGGCTTTCGACAGGTTGCTGGAGGTGAAAACGCTCCGTAGTTCCGCAAAACTGCAATCGGCCCCCACAAGGCTGGCGCCCGTGAAATCTGCACCGTTCGCTTTGCTATGTCGTAATTTGATCCCGTCCGCATTGATGGACAAGAGCATCGCGCCATCGAGCATGGCATCAGAAAGATCGGCACTCCGTAGATCCGATTCAGCAAAGTTTGCCCGCTTCATAACGCAATTTTGGAACTTCGCGTTGGAAAAGATGGCAAAACGACAATCAGCGTCGGTAAAGTTGCAGGCTTTGAAAACGGCGCCTGAGAAATCCAGACCCGAAAGGTCTGCTCCCGTCAAATTAGCGCCCGACAGTTGTACGCCTCGGGGCGAATCAACGGACAATTCCATCAGGACATTGCCTGAATCCTTTTGTTTAATTACAAGCACGATTACCTCCGCCGCTGGTTAAGTGAACAATCGGACCAGCTCGCTATTCAAATTAAACGTCCCTGCATGGCTTAGGCGTCGCGAAATCTCGCCTAAATCTAATAAAACTTATGCAGCTTATTCCTTCGAATTTGCGACAACTTCAGGGTTCGAGCACGGTCGGTCGAATCGCTGATTCAAAAGTCGCCTTGGTATGATTGTTAAACCGTTGCGAATTCCAGTCTAACTGTCTCCTACCGAAAAGGCGAACTTTCCTTTCGACTCTCAGCGACCAAGGGAAGCTAACCCAACCGTCAACGGCTATTAAGATTCCCGAATCTTCGTTTTCAGATTCGTTAAGGTCACGAAAACGCTATTGGGAATTTTTTACCGTCGCTCTTCTTTTCCGCTGGTGAGTACGCCGATTTGCTAAAACTTGTTTCAATATCCTCGAATTTTTCCCTAAACAGGACAAATTCAATCTGTTTCGAGGGCGGACGATAGCCCGTAAGCGCTACCTATCTTCCGTGTTTTCCGGCAGCAAAGCTGTTTTCTCATAGTTGCGAAAAACGCCCAGTGATACATCCTTAAACTCCATCCAATAACGTTTGGCTGAGGCAATCCGTTTCTCATCCTTTTCGGACAGCTCGGTGATCACGTTATGGGTCGTTTTCAAGACAATAGGGTTACTGTTGTCAGCTAATGAAGGGACCAGGGTTAATCTCACTTCATCGGGAATGAATCCATATTTTTGAAGCGCGGCATTCAATTTTAAACGCGCGAAAGGAGGCATCCTTTTGGGGTCCGTCGCATTGAGCCGGGCAAACTGACCAATGAATTCGTAGTAACGATGCAGCATGCTATCCTCCTTGGGACGCTTGCCTCGAACCTCGTAGGTGATTTGCTCGCTATGCAACGTGAGCAAACCGGATGAGTTATCGTATGCTTCCTCAAATTCAGGATTGAATAAGAAGTCATTATCTTCTGTCGCAATCGTTGAACTTTGCAGAGAAGCAAGGAGTTGTAGCACCTGACCCTCAAGAAGTTCTGTTTTGATACGTCGGCGAGTATCAAGTAAAACGAATTTCCGCTCATCCGAAATGTAAATTACAATTTCATCAGGAAACCGAGTGCGGTCGGTTGGCAGCATGAAATCTAAGATTAAATTTCCAGAGAACAGGGTCAGATTTTCCGAGATGGGATCATTTGACGTGCCCTGGAATATTTCCGTTTCAATTCGAAAATCCTGAGCGTTGGAATTACTGACCAACGTTTGTGCCAGCACAAATGCCGTGAGAGCAAATCCGTTACGCATAGTAAAAACCCTTTTGAGCGGGAGAGGGGTTAAAGGAACCTGTCAGGTAAACTAGACATCCGCGAATTTGGCGTCTATAGAAATTACCGCAGCTTGCTAGCAGTGGCAGGCTACGTAAACGCCGGATGCTAGATGCCTTTTCCTTGCCACTGATGGCAACGTCAGCAGATGGCTGTTGTTACGCGACGGTTGTGGTTAAACCCAAGCCCAAAGCCAAATTGAATTTACTCAATCGTGGTGAGGGTTAAGTGAGGATAAGTATTAGCCTGGAGGGGGGCTTAATTTCGTAGCTTGGGTGGCAGGCCATCCGGAAAAAACTCCTCGATGCGATCTTCGATATACTTTTTCCGATTTGCCGGTTTGGGGTGGGTGCTAAGTATTTCTGGTGTGGCTCCACCGCCAGAAGCTTCATCGAGAATATCCATCACGATGAGCATGGCTCGCGGGTCGTAACCGGCCATGGAGGAAAGCATCACCGACCACCGATCCGATTCTAACTCATCATCCCTACCATATTTCATCATGGTAAAGTTGGCGACCATTTGAGCGAGTCTCGCTGAATCAACATCACCGCCAAAGACGCCCGCGGCTCCCGCAATTCCCTGGATGAGTCCCTGTTTGGCCATGTGCTCGGCACCGTGGCGTTCTAATACATGTCCAATCTCATGTCCCAGCACGCCCGCTAATTGACCTTCGGTTTGCAGTTTTTGATAAAGCGCGTAAGTGATAAAGACCTGCCCTCCCGGCAAGGCGAATGCGTTTATGACTTTGGGATCCCGAAGTAGATGAAAGTCAAAGAGGTAGGGGTTGGCTAAGTTTTTTTCAGCCAATTCCAGTTGCAGGGCATTCAGCAGCCGATTGCCCACGCGATCGACAACGTTTTGATCCTTTTTGCTGGGGTGTAATCCGCCATGTTGGGCAATCATTTGAGGCGCTGCTTGGCGCCCCATCTGCATCTCCTGTTTTTCGTCGATAGAGACGCGTTGTTTCTCACCCGTAATCCTATTGGTTGTGGATTGGGTCATGTAGCTGATGACCGAAAAAGCCATGATGCCACCCGCGATTAACAAACGTAACTTCCAACCGCTGGGGCCTTTTCTTCTTGGGGGCTCTTGGCGACCGTAACTCATATTCAACTCCGGAGACGATAGATCAACTGCAGCATATGTTAGTCACGTGCAGGCGAATAAGAAAGTTGCCCAGTGGCACTTTTTACCGCGACCGTTGAGAACTTGATGGCCGCATCAATTCCTGTGGAATATTAGTCGGGCTGCCTGTTCTGAAGAGTTTCACCTTTTTTACCAGCGATGCCTCGTCCGCTACTTGGCGGTGTCGATGCATGCTGGTCCATCGCGATCTATTTAGGAATGTTTCGGACGGCCTGAATTTCCGATTCGATTTGCTGAACGGAGGCCGTCGCTTGCTTGACCGTTGCTTGGATGTCGGCGGATTTCTTTTCTGCTGCCGCAAGTTCCTGCTGTGCTGCTTGGAGTGCTTGGTTCCTTTGAGCCACAACGGATTGGGCCTCCGCCAAGTTGGCCGCTAGTTTCTTGAGTTGGTTAATGAATTCGATCTCGCCTTGCCATTTTTTTACCTCAGTCTGAACGGCAGAGAGTTGCTGATTGGCTTTCGCCAAGGCCTCAGTTGCGACCTTTTGGGACTCTCGCAACGGGGCAAGTTGCGCGGTCAATTCAGCGGCTTTTGCTTCTGACGATTTCAGTGTTTGCGTTGAGGATTGGATCTTTTGGTTGATCGCTTCTACCTGTGATGTGAATTCGGTAACCGATGCTTGCAACTGAGTGACGAGAGTTTGGGTCTCAGTGATTTTGGCGGCGAGTTTAGTGACTTGCGCCTGCGTTTGCGTGGCGGATTGCTTTAAGCTTTCATCCGCAGGTAATTTTGCAGAGGCTTCGCTAAGATTTTTAAAGGCTGCATCGAGCAGGGGTTTGGCGGCGTTGTATTGATTGAGGTTGTTTTGGGCGACCGTCAATTTTGCGTTGAATTGCTTGGCTTGCTCGTTGTTGGCTGCCATCGTCGTTTGGATTTCATTTAGGGTCGCAGAAGCTTGGTTTTTTACTGCGATGGTTTCGTCGAGTTGAGACTGCACGGTATTGGCCGCAGTTGTCGCCGCTTGCACTGTTTGATTGAGTGGTTCTATTTGGCCGGTCACCTCGGATAGGCGGACTTGGGCCTCAGACAATCGATTGGCAAGGTGAGGAGGATTGGCCGTGAGTGTGCCCACGGGTGCGGTCGCTTCCGGTTTCCAGACGCGGATTTCGCCCGTGTAGTCTCCGGCAATTGCATGTTTGGTTTCGTCGCACCAGGCAACCGATGTGCCGAGGTCTGCAAAAGCAGGGAAGGCAATTTTTTGCTTGCCATCTTGTCCCCATAGCTTGGCGATCTTGTCGTTGCCGGTCGATAGAATCTGGCCGTCTCGCGTGAAGGTCACAGCATTGGCGCCTCCACCATGAGCACCCCATGATTTTACTTGACTACCGTTGTTAAGTTCCCAAAGTTTAATGGTGGTGTCTTTACTGGCGGAGGCCACCATATTCGAATCAGCGCGCCAGGCGATTGAATTAATCGACGCGGAATGGCCGTTCAGCGTCAGGTAAGCACGTCCCGTCCAAGATTCCCAAACGTGCAATCCGCCATTGCGATCACCCGTAGCCAGCAACACACCGTCGGTGCTGAAGGCCAAAGACGTAATCCATTCGGTATGTTTTTTAAGCGAGTACATGAGCTCGCCCGTGTCGGTCGCGTAAACATTAACAACCCGTCCGGGGCCTCCCAGTGCGACCATCGAATGGTCCGAACTGATGTCGGCAGCCAATACGGCATCCAATTCATCGCCAATGGTCGCAATTCGTTCGCCGCTCACAACATCCCACAGCACGGCGAGTCCGGAGTTACCCGCGCGTCCGCCGGCGGCCAGCAAAACAGAGCCACTGCGACTGAAACGTACCACATTGACTGAGCCCTCAGGGAAAGGCAGGACTCCCGCTATTTCTAGAGTTTGCGTGTCGTAGAGCACAACTTGATTCTTGCCGCCAATGGCGATCATCGGCGACCATGGACTGGTGGCCATACTGAGAGTGACAGGGTTGCGTGGTGTGTGTTGGATGGGTTCCATGGGAACGCGTGGAAAGGTTGCCACAACTTCTGGACGGACCAACGGATTTTCACCCATCGCAACGGCGGCAGGCTTCTTTGTCATGACAGCCTTGCTGCCTTGGTTTTCCAATGCGCC
>JAAEPL010000310.1 GCA_024232675.1 Planctomycetaceae bacterium | reverse complement strand
ATATAAATCGGAGAGTATGGTGGTAATCAACGGAGCTTTGTACTGCGAGCGCGAGTACGACCGAGGAGCCGGATGCGGGAAAACCGCACGTCCGGATCTGTATGGGGGGCACTGGGCAACCGGTGTTCCTACCATGAATGTTGAGTTGAACCCGGTTCGGGCCGGCATGGTGATCCGGCCGGGCGATTATCCCTGGTCGAGTTATCGGCAAAGAGCCTGTGGCGATGAGAAGCAAATGCTCGATGAAGATAGCTGTTACTGGAGTTTGGGGCGCTCGGCCGCGGAGCGTGTTCGGGAATACCTGCGCTTTATCGAAAGTGGTATGTCGGAGTCGGAAGGAAAGCTAATCAGAGCTGCGGTGAATCGGAATCAATTGACCGGCAACCGGCACTTCGTCGACGAAATAGAATCCAGAATAGGGCTGAGAATAGAACATCGAGGGAGAGGGCGACCACGTCATGATAAAAAATAAATGCGTCCCCTTTTTGCCTCATCGAACTTGCGTCGCCAATAGGTAAACCGGTGATAACTCAGCTCATGCGTTTTGCAAAATGCTGACTGTGTCTCGCCAGATGTTCTCCAGCAATTGATGTGACCTTGCCAATACTCGGCAAGCCCTTCGGTTTCCGATGAACTCGGCATGTCGATCTCCTGTAGATTAAAACAGGGATTACTATTACCAAGTCCTGGGCGAATTTATAGATGCTGATTT
>JAAEPL010000309.1 GCA_024232675.1 Planctomycetaceae bacterium | reverse complement strand
TTGCCTCACTTGAGCGATTCTGTGGGGGTGGGTTTATTGTGGCCTGCCGGGAAACGCGGTATTTTTATCGCATGTCTGATTCGCCCAAAAAACGACCGACCGCCAACGAGGATCTCTACACGCCGGTGCAGTTTCTCAAGGGCGTGGGGCCTCATCGCGCAGAATTACTGGGCAAGCTAGGTTTGTTTACTGTCGCCGATGTCTTGTTTTTCTTCCCCAGAGATTATCAAGACTACAGCCAACTGGTGGAGATTGCTGACTTACAGGAGGAGGTTGCTGCCAGCGTGATCGGGAAAGTAATCGATTTGGAAAGCTGGCGCACGCGGAACGGCACCACCGTCTTTGCCGCCTTAATCGAGAATGATGGAAAGTCGGTACGTGGCACTTGGTTCAATCAGCAATACATGAACAAGAAGTTCGCGGAAGGGCAATGGGTGATGCTGCAGGGATCACCCAAACTCAAGCAAGGGCGTTGGGAGATGACGCACCCTCAGACGACTTGGTTTCCTGATGATGAGCTTCCTGACCGCGGAACCATCGAGCCGATCTACCCCGCTACTAGCGGCCTAAGTCAAAAGAAAATAGGTGACATCGTAAAGCACACGGTTGAGCAATTTAGCGAGTTGGTCGTGGAGGTGTTACCTCAAACCTTTCGGGAACACAAACAGTTGCTGGATATTCATACGGCAATTCAACAGATTCACCGCCCATCAGACCAAACCATGTTGCAACGCGCGCGAACGCGGTTTGTTTATCAAGAACTATTCGTGTTGCAACTGGCGCTGGCGATGCGAAGAGCCAAGTTGCGAGCCGAGGAGAACGCGCCGGAATTACCGCTGGATGCCAAGATTCACGCGCGGATTTTGCGCCGCTTTCCCTTTGAGCTTTCAGAATCGCAGAGAAGTGCGGCAGGGGAAATTGCCCGAGATATGGCGCAGAAGATTCCTATGAATCGTCTTTTGCACGGGGAAGTTGGCAGTGGCAAGACGGCGGTCGCTTCCTTTGCCATGCTGTTAGCCGTGGCGCATGGGAAACAGGCCGTGCTGATGGCTCCGACAGATCTGTTGGCACGCCAGCATGTGCGATCGTTGGAGGAATGGCTGAAAAATGGCCGGGTCAAAGTCGCCTTGTGGACAGGTGGTCAAAGTTCCGCAGAGCGGGCGGCTTTGGCAGATGATATTAAAAGCGCTCGGGTCCAGATCGTTGTTGGCACTCACGCACTTTTATCCTCTGGTCCTGCTTTCGCGGATTTGGGACTGGTCGTTATTGATGAGCAGCACAAATTTGGCGTAAGGCAAAGAAGTGCTCTAAGAGCCTCGGGAAACAATCCCCATTATCTCGTTATGACGGCTACGCCTATCCCCCGGACGGTTGCGATGACAGCCTTTGGAGATTTGGATGTGTCGACGTTGGAAAAACCGACGGCCCGTCAGCAACCCGTAAACACCTATTTAGGTAATGAGGAATCTCGCGAGAGTTGGTGGGAGTTCGTGCGCAAAAAACTGCGTGAAGGTCGCCAAGCATTCGTGGTGGCTCCGTTGGTTCAGTCAGACGATGATTCCACGGTATCGAGTGCCGAGGCGCTATTGGAACATCTGTCCAATGGTCCGTTGGAGGAATTTCGGATCGACCTGCTGCATGGGCGTCAGAAGTCAGCGGAGAAAGACGCCGTCATGCTGGGTTTTCAACGCGGACTTACTCAGGTTCTGGTCGCAACCAGCGTCATTGAGGTGGGCATTAATGTGCCTAACGCGACCGTGATGACAATTGAATCTGCGGAGAGGTTCGGTCTTTCCCAGTTGCATCAGTTGAGAGGTCGTGTGAATCGTGGGGAGCACGCGGGGTATGTGTGTGTCTTTCCCTCCACAGAAAATGAGGTACCCCACGAGCGATTGCAATCCTTTGTGGAGAGTGAAAATGGATTTGAGTTAGCAGAGAAGGATTTCGAACTTCGCGGGCCGGGTAATCTCTTCGGTACTCAACAGCATGGTATGCCGCCGTTGCGTATTGCCGATCTATTGCGCGACGGCCAACTGCTGCAGGACGCCCGGAATGACGCGCGGATGGTCATTGATGGCGATCCTGCCTTGCGGGAGGACCCATTTTCCAAGCTGCGGCAGATGATCATCTCACGCTACGGCAGCGCGCTCGAATTAAGCGACGTGGGATGAAAACTGAACTCAGGCTCTTACGCGCTGCGGCAGTCGCACCGCTATTCGGAAGCGGCAACCAGTTCCTCGACCGGGCGACCAATCGTCCATTTCGAAAAATCGTTTTCGTCTCGGAGCACCTCTCGGTAGATCGTATCTCGTTCCACGGGCTTACGGCCCGCTTCCACAATAAGTTCTTTGATACGATCGATCGTCAGTATTTGCGGGGTTGTCGCGCCGGCATCATGGTAGATCAATTCATGGCGGACGGTTCCATCAAGATCATCCGCCCCGTAAGCCAAAGCTGTTTGGGCCGTGCCTATCCCCAGCATGATCCAATACGCTTTGATGTGCGGAATGTTGTCAAGCATCAATCGGCTGATTGCGATGGTACGCAAATCCATCAATGACGAAGGCTTTTCAATGTGAGAGAGTCCTGTGTTCTCAGGATGAAATGCCAGCGGAATGAAGGTTTGAAAACCGCCCGTCTCGTCTTGCAATGTTCGCAAGCGGTCCAGGTGGTCAATCCGATGCATGGCGTTTTCGATATGCCCGTACAGCATTGTGCAATTGGTCTTAATACCCATCTCATGGCTCGTACGATGAATCTCAAACCATTTGTCCGTGCTCGCTTTATGCTCACAGATTTTATCGCGTACTTCCGGATGGAATATCTCTGCACCACCACCCGGCAGGCTGCCCAAACCCGATGCCCGCAGTCGCTGCATCACGTCCTTGATGTCGGTCTTCAACAGTTGCTCAAACCAGCTGATTTCGACGGCTGTCCAGGCTTTCAAATGCAAGGCTGGGTAAGCTTCGTGTAGGATTTTAAGAATGTTGTCGTACCAATCAAAATTTTTCAGATGGTGTAACCCACCCACGATGTGCATTTCGGTGCAACCATTCGCAATCGCTTCGCCACCGCGTTCGATGATCTGTTCATCACTCATGAGATAGCTTTTCGACGACTTCAGGTCAGAGCGAAAAGCGCAGAAGACACAACGATAAATGCAGACGTTTGTCGGATTCAGGTGCGTATTGATGTTGTAATACGCGACATTGCCGTTGATGCGTTCTCGCACAAAGTTGGCGAGTTGCCCGAGATCGTTTAGAGGGATCTCCGGATCGTACATCAAAATGCCGTCGTCGACCGAAAGCCGTTCGCCTGCTTCGACTTTGTTGCGAATTTCCTTCAGTCGGGGATGCGTTGTCAGGATCACTTTATTTCCAACCTTATCAAGCAATTTTGTGAACGTTGCCTCTGCTGGGCATCGATGATAAACGGAGTCGGCTTTGGGGTCTATGAGAAGACCCTGTCGTATGGGTTTAACCGCCGTGGATTTCAGGATTTAACCTGTCCTGTCGTGCGAATTAGTGCGTGAAAACCAGTGAAAACCTGCGGATTTTCGCCAAGTCGCCTCAATCCGACTCGGCAGCCATAACGAGCGGTAATGAACGATCGATATCCTTCTTGTTCTCGGCGTGAATTCTCGCATTTCAGGCGTTATAATTGATTAGCCGTTAAAATAGTAATCATGCGACCATTATCGCGAAAAAGGCAATTTTGAGCGTGTATAGACGGTTTAGCAGCCACTCGTGGACCGGAGCATCTTGAAAATGAATTTCAGTCATTGGTTGAGCTTGGTGGGATTAGGCCTCGCAGTTGGCATGCTGTTCACGCCATTCACGGCAACCCCGAACCCTTCGCACGCTAAATTGACCGCCTTAAAAACTGGGGAATCTGTTCTGGAACGAGCGATGCCAGCGGTGGACGTGCGTTTTGCAGAAGATTCCGACGAAGTCCCGGACTTTCAACGACATGTGGGGCCATTGTTGGGCCGCCTCGGCTGCAACGGACGGTCTTGCCATGGCTCTTTTCAGGGCCAAGGCGGGCTGCAGTTATCGTTGTTCGGATACGACTTTGAAAAAGACCATCAGGCATTGAGTGCGGGTGGTACTTATCGAGTGGATTTGGAGGATCCAGAAGACAGTTTGATTCTCACGAAACCGACGGACCCCGAAGATCACGGTGGCGGGCAGCGGTTTGCCGAAGACAGTTGGCAGTACCGATTAATTAAAAATTGGATTGCGGGCGGAGCGAAGGATTTTAAGTCCAATGTTCGGCTGAGCGAGCTAAAAGTTCTTCCATCTGATATTCTCTCCCAGCCCGAGCAAGTGGACCAGCTCAGTGTGATTGCCGTGTGGAACGATGGGACGGAAGAAGACGTGACGCCATTGTCGCGATTTCAATCCAATAATCCGCAAGTTGCTTCCATTGATGAAAATGGCAAGGTGGTTGGAGGCGATCGGGGAGATACCCACTTGATCGTGTTTTACGATAACGCGGTCATCAGTGTGCCGGTAATTTCTTCGCTGAATCATTCACCAGTGAAACCAAAAATGCCATTCGCCAACCCGACGGCAATCGATCAATTGGTGATGGACAAACTGGACCGACTGGGGATTCAACCTTCCCCGACCGTTGGGGATCTCGCCTTTCTCCGCCGCGTCAGCCTGGATATCGCCGGTACCCTGCCTTCGCCCCAAGAGATTCGCGGCTTTTTGGCGGACACCTCTCCAGATAAAAGAGCCCAAAAGATCGACGAGCTTTTGGAAACGGATGCTTACGCCGCCTGGTGGACCACGTTTTTGGGGGACATGACGGGCAACAGTTCGAGACAACTCGCCAATGTTGCTTATGGAGATATGGCCGCGAAAGGTTGGTACCAGTGGCTCCATGAGAGGGTTAAAGAAAACGTCCCATACGATGAGATTGTGAGAGGCATCGTTTTATCGAACAGCCGAACCGATGAGGAAACCCTCGAGGAATACAGCACCCGTATGTCCGCCGACTTCCAAGAGGGTAAAGCGGATCGGTTCGCCGACAGTCCGGGCATGCCCTACTACTGGATGCGGCGTGAGTTTCAGACCAGTGATACGTTAGCGATCAGTTTCGCTCACTCTTTTCTCGGCGTCCGCATTCAGTGCGCCCAGTGCCACAAGCATCCCTTCGATCAATGGACGCAGGATGATTTCAAGCAGTTCGCTAGGTTCTTTTCTGGGGTTTCTGTTAAACAACCGCAGCGCGCGGCCGCAGGTGAGAAAGAAGCGCTGGAAGCGATCTTCGAAAAATTAGAAATTGATCCCAGCAAAGTGCGTGGAGGAAATCTGCGAAGGCAACTCAGTCAAAAAGCTCGTCAGGGAGAAGTAGTACCCTTCGCCGAATTGAATGTCGGTCCACCGCGAAAAAGCCGCGAAGAATTGAAGGCCGAACAAGAATCCATGAAACAGGCGATGGAGCAAAAGCAATCGCAGATGCAAGTCGACTCGGATGACGAAATGATGGGGGGAAACGCTACCACCAAGACGGATCCGAAACCGGATGCCAAAAACAGAAAAAAACTGACGCGAGCTCAACGACGTGAATTGCAACGTAAGCAGCAGGCAAAACGCCGCGCTCAGCAAAAACGAAATCGGTACTATTCAGACGCCATTTTATTGGGGGGCGATGGAGTCGCACTCAGTGATTTTGCCGACGCGCGAGTACCCGCCATGAATTGGCTGGCTCATGAAGAAAATCCTTATTTTGCCAAGGCCATCGTGAATCGTGTGTGGGCTCGTTATTTCGGTCTCGGTATTGTGGAGCCGGCTGATGACTTAAACCTTGCCAACCCTCCTAGTAATGGCCCTCTGCTGGAGTATTTGGCGGACGGTTTTGTCGAAAATGGCTATGACCTGAAGTGGCTGCATCGCGAGATCACCAATAGCCATATCTACCAACTTTCGTGGGAGACCAACGAAACAAATGAACATGACCGAAGAAATTTTAGTCATGCAATACCGCGAAGACTGGCGGCAGAAGTCGTCTACGATGCCATTACGATGGCCACTTCAAATGACGAAAAAGCAGCAAGTTTCCAAAGTCAAATGGATGCCCGCGCAATCGCGATTCCCGGAACGGTAAGCCAGCAAAATCGTCGGCGAGGTGGCAATACGATGAACTTTGCTATGAAGCTGTTTGGGAAATCGACTCGCGATAGTTCTTGCGATTGCGATCGCTCTGCTCAGACCAGTTTGGTGCAGTCCGTGTTCATGAAAAACGATCGTCATATTTTTGAACAGATCAGACACCAGGATGGCTGGTTAGAAAATTTGACGGCGGGCGGGGTTGATTCCGAAAAGGCAAAGGCGGAAAGCAAGGAACTTGCTCGGGCAAAAGCGAAACTGAAAAATCAACAAAAAGCATTTCGAAAAGCGAGAAATAACGGTAATTCCAAAGAGTTGGAACGCCTCAAACGGCGCATAAAAGCCGTGGAGACAAGGATCTCGACGATTCAAAAAGCGATCTCAAAAAAGAAGCAGGAAAGCCAAGACAAACTCGTAATAGATGAAGTGATCACGGAAGCTTGGTTGAGGACGGTAAGTCGCTTTCCCACCGAAGCTGAACGGGCGCGGTGTCGAACTTATTTCGAGAGTGATCCCGACAAAAGGAACGCTTTAACAGGCATGATGTGGGCTTTGCTCAACACAAAAGAATTTATTGTAAATCACTAACCAAGTTAAGCTTGTAACTGTTCGCCCCGGTCCATAGCGGGAGAACGGTCGCTGAAAAAACGCAGAGTTAATAGAAGAGGACTAGTATGGCACGGCATCGACAATGTGATGGTATGACACGCCGTGACGCAATCAAGGTAGGCGTGATTGGGTCAGCAGCCGGTTTGAGCATCGGTCAGTTTTCGCAACTTGCGCAGGCAGGGGCGATTAACGAAAAAGCGAGCGGTAAGGCCGCAATTTTTGTGGAGCTCGTCGGCGGCCCCTCTCACTTGGATACCTTTGATTTGAAACCTAATGGTCCTAGTGAAATTCGCGGGCCTTTTGCAGCCATCAAAACCAACGTTCCAGGCGTGGAGATTTGCGAGCACTTACCTCAACTGGCTAAATCAGCTGACAAGTTTGCAATTCTCCGTGGGGTTTCTCATTCGCTGGGAGCGCATGCGTTAGGACAAAGGTTTGTCTTTACGGGGAATCGACCGACCCCATCATTAGAATACCCTTCACTCGGATCAGTGGCTGCCCATGAATTGAATTCAGATCAGGATATTCCCGGTTACGTTGCTATTCCACGAGAGAATACTGGGCCGGGTCACCTCGGTGTTCGCTACGCGCCGCTTGCCACCAATGCCACCCCGCGGGCTGATCAACCCTTTGGCGTACGTGGCATCGCGTTGGGGGGCGGTTTGACACTGGAAGAAATCGGTAAACGCCAAGGTTTATTGCGAGAGCTGGATACCAAGTTTAACGCCATCAAAGAGGGAGACGATTTAATCAGTGGGCTGGATCAGTTTTCCCAGCAAGCGTTCGATATGATAACGTCTAAGCGTACCCGTTTGGCATTCGATATCCGCCGTGAATCAGACGCTTACCAACAATTGTTCGGGAACGATGAGTTTAGTCAAAGTTGTTTGTTAGCAACTCGTTTGGTTGAGTCCGGAGTCCGTTTCGTGACCGTGACCCTAGGCGGTTGGGATACCCACTCAGATAACTTCTCAAAACTCAAAGACAACCTGTTGCCGAAGCTTGATGCTGGTTTATCTGGATTATTTGTGGGCTTAGAGCAGAAGGGGCTGTTGGACTCGACTACGGTTTATGTCACCGGAGAGTTCGGACGTACTCCCAAAATCAATACGCGTTCTGCGGAAGGTGGGCGTGATCATTATCCCCGATGTATGTTCATGATGATGGGCGGTGGCGGTGTCAAAGGTGGGCAGGTCCTCGGCGAAAGCGATGAAAAAGCTGCCGGTCCCAAGCATGAAGGGTTCAAGCCAGAGGATGTGGCCGCTTCGTTTTTCCACTCACTCGGTATTGACCACCAAAAAGAGTTTCAAACTAGCATCGGTCGACCCGTTCATATTGTGCGTGATGGCACAGTGATTCCCCAGCTCTTCGGCTAGCAATTTGCCCCAGTGATATAATCCGGCAGTTCCTGAAAAGAGCTGAATGCCCAGATCGGACAGTGCTTGGTGGTAAAAGTCTCGTTGCTCATTTAACAATGGAACGACGGCCTTGCGAACTTGGATGGCAACTTCAATTTCAAGTAATTGGCTGACGTATATTTGCGAAGGACGAGCCGCCCGTCCCGATTGACAAGTAGTTGCGGGAAATTTCAATGTTCTGTTTCGATGCGATTAACCAGTGCACACAACGACATTGTTTTCCGTGATGTTGCCCCGTAAAAGCGATTGTGCTATTTCGTGAGGGCTGTCTGTAACGGAGCAATGCCAGTCGCTTGCAAAGATTTCAGATCTTCTGTGGTGAGCTCTAACGGTTCGGGAGCATTCGCCCGCCGGGAATCGATGTGGTCAGTGGAAACCCTGTGCCCGTGGTGAGTTCCGATAGTGCCCAAATATTTGTCGCAATGATAAAGAAACTTGAAGAGCGTTTCATAGACGCCCATCGGCGGGAAATCCTTGAGTGTGGAGGTGGCGGAGGCAGACATGTGCAATCTTCAAATAGGTCCAAGTGACAATTTTCAACACGCGGGATAGCGAGCCTCGAATTGGAATTGAACGGGGCAAATTCCAAATTGTTTTAAGCGTCAAGAATCTGTTCTGCGGCAAATTTTGCGTCCCCTGCGAGTCCTGCAAATTTTGACGGCGGAATCTTCGTGAATTTTTTAGGGGTGGGCTTAAACGCTTTGTGGTGCTGAGAGTCTGCAATTAGCCCGCAAATTCGTTGTTTTTTGCGTTTTCTCGTATCCAGCTGGCCAAGTATGCCGTCCGCCGAGAGGTCAAAATTGCTGTCGTTAATGGCTAGCGAATTCACCGCGTTGCGTTTGAAACAAATGCCCTTCCCCAGATTGAACTCAATCAGCTAGGGTTCAGCGAATTTTTTCAACGTGGAACCCCACTCCAAATGCGCTTAGGCCGCCTCGCATGATGGATTTTCAGATCAAAAAGACGAGTCGCCATTGCCATGCGACTGAACGTGACCTCAAACCGGGAGAGCTGTTTTTCTCTGACCTGGTTCAGGAGGAAGATGCGCTAATCCGTCGTGATTTTTGCGAGGAAGCTTGGCAGGGGCCAAATGAACATTCCATTGGTTGGTGGAAAGCGAAGATACCGGAGATAGAAGGCGGGCGCGTTTACTGGGCCCCCCGCGATGTATTGTTAGCGTACTTCGATTCGCTCGTAGAAAAGCCAGATTATCAACCGACGGTCTACGTGATGGCTTTGTTATTGGTGAGAAAAAGGATTCTACAATTGGTGGACTCCGAAACCAATGAAGAAGGAGAGTTTTTGGAGTTGAAATTTGCCAAAGAGAATCGGACATACAAGATCCCGGTGGTCGAATTGTCTAATGAGCAAGTCACAAATATCCAGCAGGATTTGGGTGAGCAACTTTTTACGGATCAACCACCCGATTAATGGTTTGTTCGATGTCAGGAATTTAAGCACATGCAAATGAAATTTCGCCAATGGATTGGCGTCACTCTGATTACCGTGACGCTGGCGGTGAGCGGGTGTCAGTCGCCGCGTTGGTTTAAGCCTGCAGCACCTGCAATCCCAACAGCACTTCAACCTGCTCCCACTGCAGATGCCGTCGTGGCCACGATTCGCCAGAACACGCTGGGGGTTCGACAGTTGAACTCCAATGTCAAAGTCGTAATGGACGGGATGCCGGCCTCTGCCACAGGCACGTTGTTAATTGAAAGACCCAACCGCCTGAGGATGAAGGTCGGAGTTTTGGGAATGACCAATTCGGGAATTGACATCGGCAGTAACGAGGAGCGTTTTTGGATTTTCAATAAATCCTCTTTTGGAGGTTCCCGTCCAACGATCTTTTTCGCAAGGCATCAGGAATATGCCAACAGTCCAATGCACCAAACGATTCAGTTGCGTCCGCAGTGGTTTATGGACGCGATGGGATTGGTGCAGTTCGATGCAGCAGAAAAAATTGAGGGACCGTTCAATAGAAACGGAAACCTAGAATTAATCGCAACCTTACCGACACCCTCTGGAGAGACGCATCGAATTTTGACGATCGATCCCAAAACCGGCGTCGTGTTACAACAAGCCTTATACGATTCTAAAAATCGTCTGCTGGGCTGGGCGAGATCCAGTAAGCACCGATACTACGAGGAACAGAATGTGACTCTGCCTCAACACATTGAATTGAATACTGTTGGACCGAACGGTCAGCAGACAAAAATTGCCGTGCAAATTCAAAGTAGCACAATTAACGCTCTGTATGTTGATCCACAAATTACGTGGTCCATGCCTCAGCCGGGGGATGTTCCGGTTGTCGATTTGACCAAGATTGATCCCTCTTCTTTTCAGACCTCTGTCCGCCCTCCGGCAGGGTCAGGGTACGAAGCGATAGAAGAGACCCGTGCCAAGCCAGCGCGGTTGGGGCGACTGCAAGGATTCAATCTGTTTTCAAGATAACAGGCCCCTAGCTCGGGTTTTCACCCGCATCCACGTTGGTTAGGCAAATGCGGCGGGTCGCTACCACCAGCCAAGTTTCGAAATCCAATTGAGCATCTCGCTCTCTGAGTAACTGAAATTGATCCCGTTTTAGACGATCAAAGACACCAATCGCTAAACGTTGCCGGTCCGTAGGCTGCCAATTTCGTGAAGCCTGTGCCTCGATTTGCTCGATCGTCTTTACCACCACGGGTAAAAAACGGTCAACAAAATGTTGCCAGGCGAATGGCTCTTCCTCGAGGCATGCTTGAATCAGTTTTTGCTGGTCAGATTTAACTTCCATGGCTCTTGAATCGGTCATTGGTTGGGTGTTCAGTGAAAAAGTGGCCACCTTCCCGTAATCTGGAAGCCCCTTTGCGACCCGTCTTCTTGAACGGCTGGCGGTGACGAAGTCAAGTTTAGAGCTCTGGTTTTCCCCTGACAACTTGTGGGCGAGATGTTTCGTTCGCCAAAAAGCGGGCAAAACTTGACACCTTTTTTATTGCGAGCTAGGATTTGTCGGCTCTTTGGGCGGTATTTTTGCATTGTCGTCTGAGGAGCCTTCGCTGGCTAAATACTTTGTAACGTTTGGCCGATACACAAAGAGATGGTTTTCATTTGTCATTTCGAAGGACACCCATATGACTCATGTCGTGACCAAGCCTTGTGATGGCTGCCGATATACTGACTGCGTCGTGGTTTGCCCCGTAGAATGTTTCTACGAAGGCGAGACCATGCTTTACATTCACCCAGAAGAATGCATCGACTGCGAAGCGTGTGTTCCTGAGTGCCCTGTAGAGGCAATTTTCCACGAGGACGACGTTCCTGAGGAATGGCAGAGCTATGTCGAATTAAACGCAGTTCAATCTCCCGAGTGCGAAAACATCACGGAAAGAAAAGAACCTCTGTCAGACAAATAACTGACAAGTGAGTATTAAAAAGCAACACCCCGTCGGTTTTCGACGGGGTTTTTTTATATACCGATCGTTCCTGACAAAGGTTTTACTTGCCCGTCTTTTCACCGAAATGAAGTTTCTCATTGCCTGGTTCAGGCACCTGTTCCGCGCACGATTAATCGCTGGGTGTTCGCAGGCCATGCAGGTATCGGACCCAGCGAACCGACCTTTGGCGGAAGGGTTTCGCCGCTACTCAATCTGTGGCTTTAACATTAATCCGTAGGTATGACGACAGCGTGGCGTGTTTTAATGCCGATTTTCGACGTCGCCCACACGCCACTAATCGGACCTGATGGTCGCTACTGCGTATGCTCGTGGAAGTGCGCCCAGAAGCCTTGGATTTTCCACGCAAATACAAGCGAACACGTGCGGCAGCGGCGGGTTCTCGCAGCCCTGATTGAGCGAGACGCAGGTTTGATTTATCGAGACGCTGGCTGGATAACTTTGATCGGACGCTTTTTCCCCTTGGCATCCACGGCATGCGGAACGCCATCTTCGACGAGTAAGCCTTCGCCTTCCCCTGGCTTTGACCATTTGACGTCGATTCCCAGCAACCTTTTGTTCTGGTCGAGCCAGCCGATATCTTTAACGACTGTGTGACCAACCACGATGTGTTTTACATCGTTACGTTTTAGCAGTGAAGCGAGTTGCGCGTCGGTGGGCTTGCCGCCCCAGTTGGCCGCGTGTTGGTCAAAGTAGCCCCGGTACCACAGTGGTCCCAGTTGGTGCCAAAGAAGTTGTTGTGCAAGATCGTTTTGCCTTGTCTGAGGGGGCGGTCCGCCAATTGTGGCTCTAATCTGTTCGTTGATCGCGTCCGGTTCAAAGCCAATCGCGTCTAACGCGGGCGAGTAGCCGGCATGCACAAACAGATAGTCGCCGATTCGCAGAATCGTATTTCGGCTACGGAACCATTGTCCCAGCTCGGTGTCTGGGCCGAACAGGGTCTGGTATGGAATTCCCAGCTTGCGGGTAATGAAATTGTACTTGGGGTGGATGTAGCGTAGGTCCCCGGCCATGATCATTGCCTCATGGTTTCCCAGCACAAAGTGTACCTGTCCACCGGCAGCTTTCGCTTCGCGCTCCAGTCGATGGATTAGCCACAGGATTTCGGTCACTTGGTCACCGCGGTCAACAATATCGCCATCAAAAACAAGATGCCCGTCCCCCCAAGACCAACGTTCGTCCGCGTCGATTACTCCGTTGCCTTTTAGGAATTCGAGGCAGGCTTGATAATTTCCCTCAAGGTCGCTGATCGCCAGCAAGCGCTGCGGCATGGGCCACGTCGAAGCGGGAGGTGCAGGAAGGCCCGGATCTAGGTAGATCATCGGGACATGGATGTTTGGGGTAGGGACATTTCGCGCAGTCGTGATGTCGTTCAGTACGGTGCGGATAATCTCTCCATCATTGTGGCTGATGAGGACTGCGGTCTT
>JAAEPL010000308.1 GCA_024232675.1 Planctomycetaceae bacterium | reverse complement strand
GTATTGAATTCGCGATTCGACCATCGACAAATCCATGACCTTTTCTGTTTCCGGCTGCATGATCTTTGCCAGCACGAGGGCCGCGGGAGCTGAAATAATAGAAGCCGTTAATAGATGGCCCGCACTAATTCCAATGCCTGCGAAAACGGCCATTAGACTGCCACTGATCGTGGCAAAACCACCTACCATCAAGGCGTTCAATTCACTGCGAGTCATAGTGGCAATGTAGGGTTTGACCACCAAGGGGGCCTCGGTATGGCCCACGAGTACATTGGCTGCTGCTGCCAAGGACTCAGAAGGGCTGGTCCGCAACGTTTTCTGCATGACCCAAGCCATCACGCGAATCACCTTTTGCATAAAGCCAAGGTAATAAAGGATGCTCATTAAAGCCGCAAAAAAGATAACGGTCGGCAGGACACCGAACGCAAACGTTGACATCAATGCGGTTTTTGTTGGGCCATCTCCCTCTGCAGGGAAAGCGTTCACGTTAAAGACAAATTCCGCGCCCTTACTTACGCTCAATTTGATCAATTCGAAAAAGGATTCCACGGCGTAGAAAACGACTCCATCGGAAAAACGAGGAACCTCTACGGTCTTTTCCGACGCACCACGGTTGTCCCAAAATTGAGTCTTAAGCTGGGCTTGATCAATATCTCCCGCTTGAAATTTTTTATAGCCAACGGCGAACGATTCTGGTGTTTGGTCCCCCTCGCGGAAAGTTAACGGGACATTGGCGGGTTTTGACTTCTCGTTTTCCACGCTCGTCATCAACGCGTCGAAGGAATCAAACGAACGCGGAAACTTCCAGCTTTGCGAGTTAAAGAAAATCCCGGCAAACAGCATTTGCAAGAAAACGCCGTAAATTACCAACCGCCAATTGACCTTCGTGCGGTGAGAGCTCATCAACCAAGCGAGGCCTATCATCACAAACAGACCGAAAAAGCTGATCAAATTCAAAAACATATCTCACCGTCGATGTTATTTGTAATTGCGGGGCTTGGAGTCCCGGATAACCACTTGGGCTTAACGACCAATTGGGTTTGAAAACTTATTGGCAAATGTTACTAGCCGCTTTGATGAAAGGTTTATCAAATGCTTCATCCGTGTTGTATTCGATGACCGAAATGGGCGTCACAAAAATTGCTATTTCGGCTAAGCGAACGCGTGGTAACGTGAATCACCTTGGCGGTATTGTTCACTATTAATCAAGATTCGTCTTGTGGATCTTCATTGGAAGGTTTCGGTGGTTCGACCTGAGCAGGCAGTTCAGCATCATCGTCGACTTGAGGGACCCCGCTACTGTCGTCTTTAAGCGGTGGCAACTCATAACTTCGTCGATCTTCCGAAAGATAGATTTCATCCATTTCGGTGGCGTCCAGATCCTTTCGCAGTAGCAAGTAGATCGCAGCTGACAAACACCAAAACAATCCATACAAAAACGCGGCGCCGAGCGTGCGAGCAAAATTATTCCAGAACCGGATCATGCGTTTACCAAATGCCAGTGAAGCTGGTTGGCTTGTCGCATTTGCCGATGCGTCGTCATCCAGATTGTCGCCATCGCGGACCGCACGGTCAGGAGATATTAAATCGGGATCGGAATCTTGCCGGAGCGTGGCAATATCTCGCCCACCGCGAGCTTCATTTTGAGCGATTGCCAAAACTTCATCGGCTGAATCAGCCTGCAACAAAGTTTGGCCGAAATTGATCTCCGCAGGATCAGAAAGCTTTTCTGCTCGCTGACCATCGAGCGTGTTCATGCCCCAGGAAGCTGCCCAATGTGCCGTCTGGATCGTACCCCCGACTAGTGCACTGGCAATTAACCAACAGACCCCGCTAAACACGACCGCGATGAGGGCATAGACAAAATAATGCAAAGGACGCTGAAAGACATAAGCGAAAGCCCTGCTCATGCCGTCAAAGGAATCCTGGCCTTCGCAACTGATCGCACTAATAATCAAGGGCCATGCAAACATTAACCCCAATAGAATAAACGCCATGGTTAATGACATGCACAGTACAACCACCCACAGCAAACCGCCAATGGCTGCGCCAACGTTGCTGGTCATAATGAATCCAAGAATTGCAATTGGGATTGCCATGCCAAAAATTCCCAATAACGGAATGGCGATTCCACCGACACAGCTTAGGAATTTTTCGCTTGCGTAGGCAAATGCGTCGTCAATTCCGATAGACTCTTCGCGTGTGAATCGCATTAATGCGGTGCGGGTGATGGCACATCCGAAAAAGGCCCATATCAGGACGGTCCACAGACCGCCGCCAAGGAAATAAAGAAAACGTCGAATCCCAGTTTCCAAGGAAAAGATTCCGCCCACCGATCTGACCGCCGTATTGAAAACCAACTCCACGCCTCGCAGCTGGTGTCCCAGAATAGTTAGCAAAGACTCATCCGCGGCCGCCCGGGGATAGGCTGCTTTCCATGGACTGCGATTCAATTCCGCAATCGCTTGAAACGCACCGTCACTTGCCAAATCGGAAGTTTCTGAGATTAGAAGACTTTCCGTGATGATCCAACCAATCGGTGTGGCGGCAACCGCAAACAGCGACAGCGCCAACACGGGCAGGGTGAGGGAAGCTGGCAGAGCGCGGAAAATCACTAACGAGGGCAGTAAATCACGCCAAGAAAGCTGGTTTACTGTGACTGGTGAATCCACCATCTAGGACGTTCTCCGTCTATTGAGACCCGATTCAGAATGCGAAGCACTTCAGCGCAAAGCAAAAGAGCGTGGGACGCATTATAGTGGGCCGCTCTCCCCCTTCAATCGGGAGGGGGGCATGTCATAGCAGATTAAAATTCATCTTCGGAATCATGAAACCCCGTGAATTCCTGATCTTCTTGACCTTCCATCGGCAGACCCAGCCGCTCATCCAACCAATGCCCTAAATCGATTTGCTGACAGCGTGTACTGCAAAAGGGGAACGCTTTACTTTCCTGACGCAAAAAAGGATGCCCGCAAAGACTGCAGCGTGCTTCGATATTGGTGGAGGTTTTGCAGGAGTCAACATTCATGATGGGGTCTTGATCAGCCATTTTCAGCCGCGTTATCTGTATTTAAGGGAAATCCGCTGGCTCCGTTTTCACGGACAACGGGGTGTTACTGTTGTTCGATTTTCTTACGAGTCGCCAAAAACTCAATCAAATCGCGTAATTCCGATAGAGTCAAGTTTTTCATGACGTCATTCGGCATGGCGGATTCCCCGCGTCGAATTTCATCAATCTCGTCTTTGGGTATGTTAACCATAATCGCTTCGGCAGTCATGATGGAGAGCGTGTCTTCCGTGGAAGCCTTAGTCACGCCAACGTGTATTTTGCCATCCGCATCGAGCACGACTACCGTCTCAAAATTCTCGGCGATCACTTTGTTTGGCTCGATCAGGGATTCTAGCAGGTATTGGCGGTCTCGTAGCGAGCCGATCTCGGAGAGGTTAGGTCCAACATCGCCGCCACTACCGTCGATCTTGTGGCAACGTAGGCAATAGACCGAAGCTCGATTGTAAAAAATTTCGGAGCCTCTCGCCGCATTGCCGCCGCTGAGCGCCAAGTCATAGCGTGGCTTGGTCTCCGCCTGCTCGTCGAGTTCGAGCAATTTGGTGGCCAATTTCTTCAGCAGCGGATCGCTGGAATTCTCAGCCGCCACCACCACATCCAAACGGGAATCCGGTTTTATGTTATCCAGATCCAAAAGCATGACCTTGAGAACCGCACGGAGATTTTCATTATCGCTTCGCCCAAGTATGGCAATGGCATTCTGCCGTTCAGCCAAGGTTTCTGAATTCAGGGCATCGTTCAAAAACGGTGCTCGAGATGTAGACTTCATGTCGAATAGGAAATTGAGGGCCGCTACACGGATTTCGGCATCTTCATCCTGCATACCATGGATGGCCTCGGGTTCCGACAAGTCTGAATCTAAACTCAACAAGCATTTAAATGCAGCGCGTTTTCCAGACTCCGATTTTGTGTTGCGCCAGGTCTCCCGCAGTTTGGGTGCCAACGCGTTAAGTTTTAGCAAGGCAACTGATTCCATTAACTTGTTCCGGCTGCTTTCGGTTAGGGAGTCCATTTCGTCAAACAACGCTTCCACCGCCGCCAGGGAATCCTTACTGCGT
>JAAEPL010000307.1 GCA_024232675.1 Planctomycetaceae bacterium | reverse complement strand
GTTGCACACGGAAGTCCAAATGGCAGAGACTCTTTAATTGACGGTAGCCAGGGGGATGACTCGCACGGGGAAGCCTTGGTTCGGTGCCGCAAGCGGGTCTGTCCGAGGTGCCAAATCAGGCAAGCCTGCTGGTTGCTCAAGGTTGCGTGCGTCTTTCATGGTCATGAAAGAGTCTCACCGTTTCGGAAGCTCCGAGGCAGTCTTTGCGCGGGTTCCTAGTTGTTGCCCCTTTTTCGACAACTGCTTATTGAGAGGTAAGGCTTCCTAATGGCAGGACAAAGAAACGTTGGGGCCCGTCGATGGTTGAAATTCAATCCACTGCAGCTTCGCTTTCCAGTCAGAAATGCACAACTTCGTTTTGGAAACATTTGAGTCATGGATTCCATCATTCAAAAAAATGCAAAGGGCTCAGTCCACTAATCGACGTTCTCGAAGCAGTACAGGTTCTTTTCTCCACGAATGAAAATTTCATTACCAACGATCGCAGGTGTCGCGTCAACAGGTTCCCCCAGTTCGTTGGTCGCCACAACGTCTAGTTCGTCCCCGTGTTTGAGCACCAACGTGGTTCCGTTGCGTCCTGTGACATAGATGTGATCATTGGCTGCGACCAGAGATGCGTAAAGCGTTTTAATTCCATCTAGACGGGAGGCGTCAATCACGGTCTCCCCGGTTTTGGCATTGATTGACGTCAAAATGGCATTACTGCCTTTGGTCGAATAGATATTGCCCTGGCACAAAACACCTGTCGGCACATAGGGTCCGATATCGCGGCGGCTCCAGATGATATTCTCACTGTCGGTAATATCGCCTTGGCTGCTAAGCGGGATACCCATGGCGGCGTTCGCGCGAAAGCCGGTCATGCAAACCACCATGTCATCCAACACGATGGGCGTGGGGATCGGGTTGCCGGTTTGCCCGCCACATTCCCATAGCAAATCGCCGTTGGCCAGATCATAGCTACGCACCCGCGTAGAGCCATTGGTAATCACCTGCACGGTATCACCGACTTTAGCAAAAGCAGGTGTGGACCATGTTGTTCTTTCATCGCGTTCTTTTTTCCACTTCGTTTTCCCGCTGGCGGCATCCATGGCTTCGATAAAAGATTGTCCTTCGTGGTCCCAGTTGAGAATCAGCGTGTCTCCGTAGAGTGCCGGCGAAGCACCTTCTCCGAAACTGGCTCGAGTTGTCATTTTTCCGAATTGACGTTCCCATTTCAGACCCCCATCCATATCCAGGCAGAACAGGCCAAAGGAATTGAAGGAAGCCCAGATATGTTTACCATCTGTAATGGGAGACCCGGAACTGAAAGTGTTGGTGGAGTGTCCCCCTTCGTGGGGCACTTCTTCGGCAACTTTTGTTTGCCAGAGTACCTTGCCATCTTCGCGGTTTAGGCAGACAACATAAAATTCATGGTAATGGGTGGGAACCGCGCGGCTCATTCTCCGCCGCCCACGCCCACGCCCTTGTTTTTCTTCGCTAGGCTCAGCCGACTTGGTTGTTTCTTCTGGCTTACGGTCAGTTTTGAGCGAGGTCAGCAAGATGATTTTGTCATCCCAGACAATGGGGCTGGCCGATCCGCTGCCGGGAATCTCGGTCTTCCACTTAGCATTTTCTGTTTTCCATTGAACGGGTGGATTGGCATCCAACGCGATCCCATTACCGGTCGGGCCACGGAATTGATGCCAGTTCTGATTGAGGTCATTGGCGTTCGAAATGCCGCAAAACCCAAGTAAAACAGTGACAACACAGATTCGATAAAAAAGCATACTCGGTTCCTTGTTCAAGAAATCGGCTCCAGCAGAAAATGACCCGTTAGGTTAAACCCGATAGGGCGGGCCAGGTTTTGTATTTTCTGGTGCCTGCAGCGTAAACAGCTCAAGGGTTGCCGTAAAGCATGACGGCCCTCGCGCGAGCAGCCAAGTTTGCGGCCCGCAGAAATACTCGATCGTTTTGCTGCGGAAACGAAAAAATGAAGGTGGAATCGACTCAGCCCGCTGGCAACCGATTGGGGATGAGATACCAGGCTGCGTAAACTTAAGAGGTTGTTTCAGATGGTGGCAAGGGCTGACTGCCCTTCAGCATGCCGACGGTCACGATCAAACCTAGCAAGGCTGTTAGGGATGCCAGCAGGAAGCCTGTTTGGATACCACTGGCTTCACCTGCCTTCGTTTTGGGATAAAGATCGATGATCATCGCGATAATCACGATTGCTGTGTTGCCACCCATCACCATAACGGTCAATACCGTACCGCTGGCCAGGCCAACCTTTTCGCGTGGCAATTCCTTGATCGCTCCTGCTTGTGGCATGGCCCAGGTCCATGAGCAGCCCACGCCCGCAATGAGCATTCCGCTGGCCAAAGGGAGTTCGGAATCAAAAAGAAACAGCAGGCCGATACCTGTCACTTGACATATTAAACCTATCCACATTAACGATTTGGTTCCCAGTCGCTGCTCGAGCAGGGGGGCGATGAAACTGGCGATGGCGACGGACCCGCTTAGAAACAGAAAGAACAGACCAGCGTTCAAAACCTCGTAATCAAGCACTTGTTGCAACTGAAGAGTTGCGCCAAACACAAGCACGCACCAAGCGCTGTTGCCGGCGAGGCCGCCCAAGGTAAAGCCAACAAAACGGCGGTTTTGAAACATGCGGAAATCGACGATAGGGCTTTGGGTTCGTAATTCCCACCAGGCAAAGGCAAGCAGGAAAAGCAAGCCTCCCATTAGCAAAGATAACCAACCCACCATTGGCCAGTGCGGTACGCGATCGATGCCGACTGATACAGCACTGATACCAATCAGCAGTAAAAAAATTCCCGCGATATCCAGTCGCCCTTGAACCGCTGAATCTTTCGACTCTTCCGCAAACAGACTCACCATAAAAAACGCTAAACCGCAGATAGGTATGTTGATGAAAAAGATCCATCGCCAACTGAAATACTGCGTTAGGAACCCGCCGAGGACTGGGCCCACTGCCGCGCCGAACATCGAAATTCCTGTTAATAACGCGATGTTGCGGGCAAGTTTTTTTTCGCTACTGGCATGACTGACCACGGCGGTCGCCAGTGGCATGATAAGACCAGCGCCAATCCCCTGAGTTACACGTGCCAGAACCAACATCGACGCGTTCGTAGCCAGACCGACCCAAATGGAGACAACGGCGAAGATGGCTATGCCCCAGAGAAGCAGCTTTTTTCGTCCGCAGCGATCCCCCAACGGGCCAGCGACACCGAGCATAGCGCAGAAGGTTAGAACATATCCGGTAATGACCCATTGCAAGTCGATCGTACGGACACCTAGATCATCGGCCATCGCCGGCAGCGCCACCGATGCGGACCACCAGTCGGCGCAAACGATGAACAACGCCAAGCCGGCGGCAATCAGCAACAACGCACTTTTGTCAGCAGTCGATTTTGAATCATTCATGATGCTCTCTGCTTCCGCCCCCGAGCGGGAATATCGTCTTGCTAGGTCGAAAGGTATTCCTGCTGCAAATCTTCCAGCGAAGTGACAGTTGCCAAAGCATCACGGCCCACTGCGGTAGGCATACGCTAATGAGCGACCATCTTTCGCGCTTCCACTTGATCAGCGATCCAAGTATAGGCTTTTTCAAGACCTGCTCGTAACGTCGCGGAGGGCTCCCAATTCAGTTTTTCTTTGATCAATCGATTGTCGGAATTTCGACCGCGAACCCCTAGTGGGCCCGGTATGTTCTCGATGGTCAATGATTTTCCCGCGATATCCATTACCAATTTGGCCAAGTCATTTAGCGAAATCATCTCCACCGAACCGATATTTACCGGGCCTGCAAAATCTGACCGCATCAAACGTACGGTGCCTTCAATGCACTCGTCGACAAAAAGGAAGGAACGCGTTTGTTTTCCGTCCCCCCAGATTTCAATGGAGCCTCCTGCGTCGGCTTCGGCGATCTTTCGGCAGATCGCGGCAGGTGCTTTTTCGCGTCCCCCTCGCCATTCTCCCATCGGGCCGAAAACGTTGTGGTAGCGTGCGATCTTGCAATTCAAACCATATTGGCGATGGAAGCTCATGAACAGACGCTCTGCGAAAAGCTTCTCCCAACCATACTCACTATCCGGATCAGCGGGATAAACACTGGATTCGACGCAAATGGGGTTGTTGGGATCCTCTTGATTATCTTGTGGGTAAACGCAAGCAGATGATGAGAAGAAGATGCTGCCGGCCTGGCTGCGTTGGGCCGAGCGGACGACATTCAAATTGATTAGAGCTGACTGTTCGACTATTTCCGCATCGTGCTCACCGGTAAACAGGTAGCCTGCGCCACCCATATTGGCCGCCAGTTGATAAACTTCATCGAATCCACGATCGAATATTCCCCGGGTAAAATCTTGGTTGCTCAGGTCTCCCAAAATAAATTCGTCAGCAGCGGGGGGCTGGAACTCATGGGGTTTCAGATCAACGCCGCGCACCCAAAATCCTTCTGATTTTAGACGATTCACCATGTGCCCACCGATGAAGCCGCCGGCTCCTAAAACTAATGCTGTCTTCATCAAAATCTCCTTTAATGTCGAGTTGGTAAAGGCAGGATCGACCGCGTTGCGGAGTGCGATCCCAAATGAACTCAGTTTCACAAGTAACCAAATGCAATTCACCATTTTTCACAAACAGTGAAGTGGGATCGACGATCCTAAATTCTTCGGGGAAATCGTAATCGATGGCGTAGTAAGTCACGCTTCGTTTTGGCTGGTAGACAAACAGAAACGGCCTGTGAATCATTGTGTCGTTCGCCCTGCCCCGCCGCTCGTTGGTGTGTCCGATTCCGAGGATGCGATCGCCCCACTGCAATGCGTTACTGCCGCCTCGGAATTTCGAAAATCGGTCGAATGATTTAGGTGTTGGGATGGGGTGTTCGGCCACCATGTCGAGGACCATGAAATCATCGTGTTTCGAAAGAAACCGAGCTTTAAGCACTCGGAAGGGCGAGTAGGAATGGACGAAATGTAAATCGCCGTTCCATACGAAAGGTGCCCAGTTTTTTCCGGCCTTCATTTTTTTCGGAAGAATCAGCGTGAACCACTTGCGAAGTTTGTGGACGTAAATTTTATTGACATGCCCATGCTCACGCGTATGCGACGGTGCGCTGACACAAGGGCTGTCCAGCCAGAAAAACGCTCGTGGATCTTCTCCACTACCGAGC
>JAAEPL010000306.1 GCA_024232675.1 Planctomycetaceae bacterium | reverse complement strand
GTAGGCATGGGTGTTTCGATTTCCATCCATCCGATTGAAAAAAAGAAATCGTTTTCCATCGGGGCTCCATTGAAGGTGATTGAAATGCAGTTTGCCTGGAGCCTGCTCGTCGCTAAAGCGAATCGACTCCATGTCGGCCAATGAAATTAGATCGACCCATTTTCCCGAATCCAAATTCATGCGGTAAATCGTGGATTGCTCCGGGGCATCCACCTTTTCGAAAAGGTCCGGGACTCCGGCATATCCGTAACCGGGGCGTTGGTCATGCAGACGGGAAAAATCGGTTCCCAGAGCCTCTTGTCCGTTGGGGCTGACGTGATAAATCGGCTTAGGAAGCGTTCGTAGTTGCTTGCTTTTGATATCGTAGACTCGGCAGACAAACTGATCGCCCTCGCGGTCATTCCAGAGGACTTCAGATTCGGAGCCAGGCCGCCATTGCAACATGCATCCCTGTTGCCAACACCAGGCCCGGGATGTTCCCAATTCAATCCACTGATTGTTATTTTCCAAATCGATCATGCCGATTTTGATCACGTCATCGGCTTGGGGAGAGCGGTGCTGAAAACCGACCTTCATCGATAACAGGTAACGACCGGTTGGATCGAATTGGTGTTTGTCGTAATAACCGAACCAATGGAAATCGGGACCCCGCGTGACGGCTTGAAAGGGTTTCGTTTCCGCATGATGGGGCATTTTGGAATTGGCCGGCACCGCATGATCGGGCCACGGATTCTGATCGTTGAAGACCAGCATCTCTTCGTACGATTCGGGATGGACGAAGGACTCGTCGGCTATGCCGTCGGATCCCGTGACGTGTTGTAGATCGAGATTCAGGTGCTCGGCGAAAAACGGGTACATGGCTCGGCGTTTGGATTCTCCGTAATCATGTTTTTCATCCGGGAAATGGGCGTTTGCGACACGGGATTCCGCGCCATACAAGCGATAGACATTCTGCACGTAGGGAAATTCCGTTTCCGGGGTGAACTGGGTCCAGTCATCTCCATTGGAGACCAACAGCAATGGTCGGGGTGCTGCCAGAGCCGCGATTTCCGCGTTGTTAGTTTTATGTTCAGAGCTCCAGTGAATCGGCATGCCACTTTCACAGACACAGCCGCCAAAAAAATGGGCGGAAACCTGACAGACCGGTGCTGCCACTTTGACGCGATCGTCGATCGCCGTTAACAGGAATGTTTGGGTGCCCCCACCCGAGCAACCGGTCATCCCAATCCGTTCCGCATCGACCTTAGGCAGACTCAGCAGGAAATCCAACGCGCGAACGCTGTTCCAAGTTTGTAAACGTAGAACCTCAGGGGTGTCGCGGTGCGACCAACCCGCTTCCTTACTATCTCCGTATCCCACCATGTCATAGAGGAAAACAGCAGCTCCCATTTTGGCAAGGACGGCGCAGCGACTTTGTCGCGAAGGTTTAAAGCGGCCTCCGTGTCCATGAGGGCAAAGAATACCGGCCAGTGAACCTTTTGACTCTAGCGGCCGGTAAAGCGTTCCGGTTACAAAAAAACCGGGCCAGCTTTCGAACGCCACGCTCTCCGCGGTATACCCATCGTAAACGCGTTTATTCGAAATTTGCGCGTTAAGGGGTGTCCTTGGAGGAAGCGGATCTAGCCCGGCACCGTTAAGTATGCCCTGCCGAATTTGGGCTTTGCGTTTGTTCCAATCGTCGAGACCTTTAAATGAATCATTGAATGCTTTCAGTTCCTGCTTGGCTATTTCAGGTGTTTGCGCGTGCCCGACACGCAACTCTATGTTTTCTTCGGCTCCCACGTCAAAGGGAGTGAGTTCGGCCAGACGCAAGTTGCGAAAAAAAATCTCCATCTTGCGATTCGGATGCAGTTGTAAACCAAGCGGGCCCTCATCCACTGCCGTTTCAGATCGATAGTTCATGACGTGTTCTCCATTCAGCCAAACCGAGTAATTCGGTCCTTGGGAGACAATTTTCATGCCGTTCCAGTCGTCTTTGCGGAGCAAATTGGAAACGTTTTTGGCTTCGACCGGATACCCCTTTCCGGCGATGTAGGGCGAAGCGGTCATGTCACGTTTTAGGGAGCCTGAGATACCGATTTGGATCTGCTCTTTGTCGTTCCTCACAAAAACGCCAGAGTCAACGGTTCCCTCTCCCATGCGAAATTCAAATTCAAGGATGAAATCCCGGTACTTTTTTTCCGTCCACAGAATGGAGCCCTTTTCGGCGGGATCGTTTTTCCCGATCAGCGTGCCCTGATCTATTTTCCACCAGAGATTCTCTGTTGGTAGTTTCCAACCGGAGAAGTCAGTTCCATTAAACAGCAAGGGTAACGCTTGCGCATTTATCTTTTCGACGAAGGTCAACGCCGAAAGAGTCATTGCCACCATGACCAGCCAAGATCGCATCTCAGTCTCCGTTTAAATTTTCTTCGTTAAGCCGATCGTGTTCAAGGCACCTCGAAAGGTATCGTTTACCGCTTTCATAAAACCCGGAGAACCTGGCCCGCAGATTGGCTCTCTTATTCTGCCGCTGCGCTGCTTTCTTTAAGAGATCGCAGTTCAGGCGAGTTGGTATCCGATTCGATTTTTTCAATCGTCTGTTGTAGCAGTTGCAGATGATCGTCTTTTTTAAATTGGGTTCCCAGTTCCTGCAATTGTGGGAGGAGAGGTTTTGCGGCTCCTCCGTAAACCTGTAACGTTTTGAGGCATTTGGGAATGCGTTTGCCCTGTCCCCAGCGGTCGGGCTCAATCACATCAAGACAAAGTTGCATGCCTTCTTCGATCTGGTGTTTCGCGAGAATTTCTAGGCCGCTGATACGAATTCCATCAGCGAACATCATCCCACTCGGAGCGGATTCCACGACTGCTTGATGAATGGCCGGCAACAGGGGCTTAATCTCCTCGTATGAGAGATTTCGGTAGACGGACTTTATCGTACCCCGTGCACGACCGTCCTCGTTCTCAAGCCCTTTGCGTACCGCCAAATACAACAGGTCGCGATCGACGCCCTCCATGGAGCGATTCAGTAAACCTTTCCGTTGGTCAAACAGGGCAAAGCAAAGATACCGCTGCTGCATGCCTCGGGGATCTGCTTGCGGATCGTCTTCGATCAACATGCCTAAAAGTTGGGGAATAGCAGGTCTTGCGGCATCTCCGATAGCCGCCAGAGCCTCGGCCGATTTGACGCGCAGCCAGAGGTTGGGGTGAGCGAGTGTTTTTTGCAATTTCGGCACCGCTTTCGCACCGCGACCTTGCAGGGCGGCGATCGCCTGGCAGGCGCCGATCTTGGAATTTACTTCGTCGGATTCCAAAAGTTCAATGATGGAATCCAGCGAAACATCTTTTTTTCGCGCGATCGCATTGGCTGCTCGCTCACGAACCACTGGCGACCAACTGGATAGAGCATTCAGCAGCTCCGTATCAGGGCGGTCCGCGTAGGTTTTTTGTTTTTCTCGATGACTGTAACCGGTACCCGCTGAGATCAGTTCCTTCGCTTTACGGCGATCCACCGGTTCAATCACGTCGGACTTTTTACCGGTGATGTAAATTTGTTTGAGTGGTTGAGCGTAAGCAAGCAGGTAGGCACCCGTGGCATCCCATTTTTTGTAACTGTCTGGTTTGGGTTGGGCCGGACCTTGGTGTCGGAAATTACCTTCCCATCCGCGTGCTAAATCATAATACCAACCAAATTCTTCCATCCAGGCGCCCGTGGCGTTGGGCCCGGAGAGGGCAACGCTCGGCATGGCCCACAGCATGTTAAAGAAATTACCGGTGTGCCCCATTTCCCGCTCGGCACCGTGAGACGCCGTGCTCATATGGGAAAAGTATTCTGCAATGGCCGGTTCCTCTAGCAGATTAAACATGATGGCAGAGATTCCATTCTTGCCGTTGTCATCGTGCGTTTCGATCCACGGAGCGTGGTCACCGTAAGGGACACTGCCTTTGCCGGCGTAAAAGCGGATCAGGCCAACGCTTTTCTCTATCGCTTCATCTAACAGCGGATCTTCCACACCGGCTTTTCTTGCCAAGATCAGCGAAACCATCATGGGTAGCCCCGGCGCATTCATCATGCCGTAGCCATTCAGCCGTCCGTCAGGTCGGGAAAAACGGTGCCCCCATGAACCGACGGCGCTTTGGCCGGCCACAATCTCCATGGTGATACGTCTGAGATCCGGCAAGTACGTTTTGTCACCGGTTGCCAAGGTGTATTCCGCCAGCAGTAAATTTACCGGACCGTAGAACCAGCAATTCAATGAACGCCCTTGTACGTCCGAAAAGGTGGCTGCCCATTTCACTTGTTCGCGAACGATCGGTAGATACTCTTGTTTGCCACTTGCTAAAAGTGCCAAAGCATTGAGTGAACGCGTGATACCATTTCCGGCTTGGGGATTTTCTCGCATGCGTGTTGCGAGTTCTTTACAGCCCTGCTCAAAAATACGTTTTGACTTTCGGCAATCAAATGGGGCGGTTTCTGAATATTCGCCAAGGGCTGGAATGCGTATGCGGGCTTTGGTTGTCTTTCCGTCACGCCAGCGTTTGAGGTTGAGCACGCCCCGTTTCCCTTCGGCAGACGAGATGGCTTGCCCAAGTTCTGTGCGCGGATCGAAACTGAAATTTTCGTTTCCAATGCCCAAGATGACATCTCCAGGTTGGAGTACTCGTTCGGCGGGCGAGCCCTTGGCCACGGAAGTAATGTAGATCTGGCGGGCCTGGGTCGTTTCCAGCCGATTGCTGTAGATCCACCCGCGGGCCCCGGTCGGACCGAGATTCCAATCGTGTTTAGCCGCCTCTGGAATAGAATCCCCCTTTAGAAAGTCGGGAATCGGAGCGTCTTTTTTCTGACCTTTTGCAACCTCTGGCATCATGCCGAATGAAAAAAGGACGAGAGCAATGGTTAGAAGGAATGCAAATTTCGTATTCAAGTTCATATCCTGTCATTCGTGTTTTGGTATCGTTGGATAGACCGCGTGGGAAAGCGGTAAAATGCGTTCGGGTAATGTTCACATGAAAAAAAGTTTTGAACCTCTTCACCAAGTGCGGGCAAACCCGTTCCGGTGTGGCTATTTCTCGCTCTCCTTGGCCAATGGCAAGGCCTCGGCAAAGGCTGCTCCAATTCCCGAAAGTATTTTAGCGCTACCCAAATAATGATAGGCAGCGTTGGATTTTCCAACTTCTAGAATTGCGAACTCGGAAGGGGTAAACGTCCGCGCCGTGAGTCCACGGATCAGGACTTTCTCCAGCTGTCCGTTCTTCGTCAACTTGGCTTCCATCTCCCGGTCTTCATTGGTTAAAGGCTGGTTGTCATTGAGTTCTTTTACCAACTCGGATTGTCGCCCCTCTTTGATGAATTTTTTAACTCGTTTCTTTATTTGCTGTTCTCGATCCAACAGGCTGGCCAACTCTAAATCCCAGTAATTTTCTGTGAGTACGGTTGCCACATTTTCCTGAAACTCGGGCAGCTTGGCGGGGGCGGCCATCGCATCCCGGAAATTCTGGTGAATCTTGGTGTAGCGTTTTTCATCAGCTCCGTATTTGCTGGTAGGTCCCCCCACACCTAATACCCCGATCACAAAAGGGAGTTCAGGCGAGTCGAGATCTTTTCTGATATCGCGAATGAAATCTGCCAAGACTTCGCTGTACGCGTCATAGCCTCCGTCTTGACCGCGTTCCGGATAGGTCCCGTTATCAACCATATCATTCCAGCCTTGAAACCAAACAATCCCTGCGATTTCGTAACCCTGCTGTGGCTGGTAATCAGGGTAGATTCGTTTGATATCGGCGAGCACTTTCTTGATGTGCTCGATCATCTGGCGATAGTAAACACCCGTTGCCGCGATTTTTTCTTGTTTCGCTTTTGCGATGTCTTTATTTTGCTTTTTCATTCTCTCCAAAGAGGCTGGGTCAAATTCATAAGCACCTGCGCTGGGTGGACGAAAATCCGTATTGATGCTCTTTCCACCCCATGCAGTTTTGATAATCAGGATTGGCTGATTCAAACGCTTTTGCATTTGCATTCCAAATGCTAGTTCCGGGCCAATTTTTTTCTCGTTAGCGCCATAGCCTGTCGTGAGTCGTCCGTGCTTTTCCCCATTGGAGGACAAGTAGGAAATCCAAACATCATCAATGACGCGGGGCTCTCCTGATGCTTCGTCGATCATTTCTAGATACATGCGATGCATTTTTGGGTCCATGGCCATGTGTGGCAATGTCTTCACATCGGCATGCCCCTGCATATTCGATTGACCAACCAGAATGAATACCTTTAAGGGTTGTTCG
>JAAEPL010000305.1 GCA_024232675.1 Planctomycetaceae bacterium | reverse complement strand
TTGTTTGGCGAAGAATATGACGCGCCTTTTGGCGTTGCACCGCTTGGATTGCAAGGCTTGATTTGGCCCAACTCACCGGTGATCCTGGCGCGAGCGGCGGTGCGACATAATCTACCTTTCGTTCTCAGTACTGTTTCAACGGCCAGTATCGAGCAGGTGGCTGAGGTAACCAACGGTCGATTTTGGTTTCAGTTATATCATCCTGCCGAGGAGCATGTCCTGGACGATGTTTTAGCGAGAGCGGAGGCCGCTGGGGTGAAAGTTCTGGTGGCGTTGTCCGATGTTCCCGCGTTCGGTTTTCGACCACGTGACATTCGTAACGGGTTGGCGATGCCACCGAAAATGACTGTGCGGAATGTACTGCAGATGCTCGGGCGGCCCAATTGGGCGTTCAATACGTTGCGTTACGGAAAGCCAGGCTTTGAAACATTGACTCCCTACATGCCCGAAAATCTTAACCTGAAGGCGCTGGGGAAATTCATGAACGATACGTTCGATGGACGACTGCAAGAGCACAAACTGGCGAGACTCCGCGATAAATGGAAAGGCAAGTTAGTCGTCAAGGGTGTCGTGAATGAGGTGGACGCGGAACGCTGCGTAAAACTAGGTGTCGATGGGATCATTGTTTCCAATCATGGTGGCCGCCAACTCGATGCAGGCGAGTCCACCATCAAGCCGCTGACGCGTTTGGTGCCCCAGTTCGGAGACAAGATGGTCGTGATGATGGACAGCGGGATTCGCTCGGGGCCCGACATTGCTCGCACGATGGCCTCGGGAGCGCGTTTCACCTTTATGGGCCGAGCATTTATGTACTCAGTAGCGGCGCTGGGGAACGCAGGTGGGAATCACATGATGGCCATGTTGAAAATGCAACTTCAACAAATCATGGAGCAACTTTGCTGCAACCACGTTGAAGAATTGCCGCAATTTTTAAAGACCAGTGTTTTGGATTAATCGAGAGACAGACTTTCACGGTCTGTCCCGGAAGCTAGGTCTTGATTCAGGCGTTGCCCTGCCCTACGCGACCATTGCGAATACGGTCCAGCATTTTTTGTTTGCCGGTTTCATCATCTCCGAATAGCCAGTTCAGGATGTTATCGCTCCACATGGCTTGCGATTCCTGTTCACTAATAATCCCCCGCTCTACTGCCAAGTCGAGAATTTTACCGGGGTAAGAGGATTGCTGTTCGCTTTCCATTTCCCCCAGCGGGTAGGGGTCGTCGAGGCCCAAGATGACTTGTTCCGCTCCTTGATTTTCAACGAGCAATTTTAATGAACCCGTATCGTGAACCAGGGTGTCAAAGAAAATGTTGGGATGCCCTACTGCTTGCCGCGGATGACTCATTTCGTCAAATAGGTCGGGGCGACCATCAAACCCTTGGATCCGGCGACCAAGATTCATTTGTGCAAGTTGTCCCCCGTGGGCGAAGCAGGTTCTCATGTTGGGATACTTTTGCCAGTAACCCTGCAATGTCAGAAAGTGGTAGGCATCAGCACATTGGGCAAGCATCCAGATTAAATGAAATCGCCAAGCGACATTTTCAAGGAGAATGAATTTTTCTCCATCGTAGGGATGCACTTCGACCGCCAGGTTGTAATGGCTTGCCATTTCAAAGATTGGCTCGTTCTCTTCGTCAAAGATACAACGCCAAGAACCAATCGTATCCATGTAGTGTGTCGGTAAGCAAAGCAATCGCATGTCATGTTGCTCAACGCATCGTTCTATTTCCCAGAGAGCGCCTCGCACAAAACCGGGGTGCACGACGAAACCGCAAGTAAACCTGGAAGGATGTTCACGTTGGATCCGCGCGTTGAAGTCGTTTTGGAAACGCAGCGCCTTTTTCATCTCTTCCAGACGCAGACCGTTCCCGTACAGTTGGGAGAGATTCAATACGACTGCATGATCGATGTCGAAGCGATCCATCCATGCCAGTTTTTCATTGAGGAAGAAACTGGAGTCTGTGACAGGACGTTTCCAGCCCTTTTGCAGCATGAACTTACGTTCTTCATCCACCCAGAAGATTTCCTTTTCCTTCATGAACTGAGGGATTTCTTCCGGGTAGGGAAGCAGATGAGAATGCCCGTTAATTCTGAGTTTTCGTTCCATACCCCAATGCTATTCGCTAAGACGGTCAAAAACCAGCGGGTAGCCAATGCTTATTCGCCAGCAGTCCACACGGTCTAAGGCCTCTGTTTTCGCGCGAGGTCGGATTCGGCAGCGATGTGTCCAAAGGCGGACCAGCCTTTGCTCGAGATTATCTTTTTTAGTTCCCGTTCCGCTTCTTGTGGAGCGTTTCCGGCCGTCTGCAGCCAATTCGCGTAAGCGTATTTGAGCGAGTCTCCGGAGGGGGATGGGTCCAGTTCTTTGAGTAAATCATCCTGTGAAATGAGGCCTTTGTAAAATAGGCAGGCCCGATGATAACTGTGGTTTTCGATAACATTCATGTTGATTCTGATGTTAGCAAGCGATCGCTCGGCCGCTTTTGGTTTTCCCATCCGTTGTAAAATCGAATAGATCCAATGGCCTGAGGAAACCAAGTTGTCATCGTTTTTGCCGATCTTTTGGCAAGTTTGGTACGCTTCTAACGCCTCGGGCCATTCCCCTTTTAGGTAATGAGCCAATCCTTTGTGGTAATAAATATTGCCATGCAGTGTACTGACTGGAATGTTCTGAGGGTTGGGCATGCCATCGGGTTCGATTTGATTAGGTCGACCGTCGATCAATTGGATCGCTTTGTCAAAATCCTCGATGGCCTCATCGAATTGGCGGAGCGTGATGTAACGGTGTCCGCGGTGACGCCGCATTCTGGCATCGTCGGGAAATTGTTCGATACCGGTAGTGAACGTCTCGATCGCCGATCGATAATCACCACTGTACGCTTGGAATCTGCCCAGCCAAATGAGGTGATCTGCCGTGGGTTCCGCTGCATAAATCTTTTTGCGGTTTTCGAGTTGCTCTAAAACCTTGGCATTAGCTGGGGGGGAAGCCAGTGGTTTCCCTAATAATGAAGTCGTTTGTTGGCCCTGCGCATAGGCTGTAGGAAAGCAAAATGAAAATGCGCAGCAGAGATAGAGAATTCCTCGGGCATTCAGACCGCGGCATTTAATTTTAATTATTTTCATGATCGAATTCCTGATTTGGTCTGCCGGGTAGGATCTGCGCCCTTTCGGCAAACACACTATGTACCTCGAGTGCTTCTGCGAAAAGCGATTTAAGCTGATCCGCTTTGGGGGGTTTACTTCCGTAGTAAACGATCATTTTTCCATGAGTGGCTTCGACGCAAACCTTGGGTTTGCCCTGCATTAAATTGAGGATCGAGTCATCAAAAAACTCGCGGATTTGAGCTTCGTCATCGCCTTTTAGCAAAAACATTTTTGAGAACAGCGGGTGGGAATCGAAATCGATATCTTGCATGCCGATGATCGCGCCTAATTTGTCGAACACGCTTTCCGGTCGAAGTGTGAACGCAGGGATTGCCAGTTCTCTAGATTCGATTAGAGCCACTGTGTGACGGTGATGCTGTTGCTGTTTGCCGCGTCCCACCGAGTAATGATAATCAAAAATTACAATCTCTAAATCGGGGACCTCACCGACGACGATGTTGAGTATTTGTTGACTGTGACCCTTTTTGAATAACTTGAACAAAGCGACCCGTTCTTGGAAATTTTCTTCCGCAGTCGGTTGGAAGGCCAGTCCCATTTCCTCTGCGAGGTTTTGTACATCTTCTTGCCGCTTTTTGTCTCGGCGAGTACCCAAAATCAAGAAAAAAGCAAAGACGGCAGCCCCTAGGATCAAAACCACGATAATTACAAAATCTGTCACACGAATGTCCTTTGTTACCTGTCAGTTTAAAAACCCGTCGCCAATCTGACCGCCCAGCGGTTATCATAGACGTATCTGCGTTTATTGCGAAGCAATACGCCCCTTCAACATCTGTTCCCGGTGAATTATGAGTGGTAGGCACGTCCAACTTAATACGGCTTTTGTTTTTGCATTAATCGCGACCAGTTGCAGCGGCGGTCTCATCGCTCAGCAGAAAGCTCCTTTTGATTTATTTGAGCAACCAATTGATAATCGAGTGATCTATCGTCATTTCGAAAAGCGGGCTACGGGGATGATGCGAAATCAGACCGCGGGCGAGGTTGCTGCATTTCAGGAGGAACTTTTACAGGCACCTCGTTCCAGCGATTTGCTGGAGTCCTCCTTAACTACTCAACGCGCGACCAAGCCATCGGAAGTGTATCGCCACATGGTGAAGTCAACGGTTTATATAGGGGAGCTGTACAATTGCGGAAGATGTGACCGAACCCACGCCGGATTTTCGGGGGGCGTGGTAATCAGTGAAGATGGCTTGGCTTTAACCAATTATCACGTTCTTGAATCACGCGATACCGGTCGAACTGAGGGGATCTATGCGATGACTTGGGATGGGAAGTGTTGGGCCATCGATGAAATACTCGCGGCCTCAAAAAATGATGATGTTGCCTTAGTAAGACTTAAAGGTGGAAATCACAAATTCTATGCAAGTCCCTTGGCTGCAAAAGCGCCGGTGCCCATGGACCCGATTCGCATTGTCAGTCATCCCTTTGGTGAGTTTTTCGTCATGACCCATGGCGAGGTTAGTCGTTACGCGCGGATGCGAAAGAAACGCGATTCGGCGGCTGCCAGGAAAGCGACTTGGATGGAGGTCACTGCCCCGTTCGGCTCCGGCTCCAGTGGTTGCGGCGTTTTCAACAATCGCGGTGAAGTGGTCGGCTTGGTATCCAGTATTCGGCCGCTGTTTCGAAAGGCTTCCGAGGCGAGCGAAAGTAATCCGGAAGCGGAAGCGCGTGCTCGCTACGTTGAAATGTTAATTCGTAAATGTGTGCCTTTGGATGCCATTGAGGGTTGCTTCGCCAGTCAACGTTAAATTTGCTCGCAACCGAAACGAAACGCCAGACGCCGAAATCAATCGTAAAACGTGTGTTAGTGAATCCTGCAAACTCATTGGGTAAGCTCCTGTAAACCCGTACATTTTTGGGGAACCGTTTACGATGAATTTATCTGAAGTCATGACGGAGCTAAAAAAGAAAGGCTCCCCCCAAACCGTCAAAATATTCTCTCGGCATGGGGCCCCAGAGAATTTGTTCGGCGTTAAAGTTGCCGACCTAAAACCGATCGCAAAAAAAATCAAAGGCGATCAGAAGCTTGCCTGTGAGCTTTACGCGACCGGAAACTCGGATGCCATGTACCTAGCAGGTCTGGTGGCAGATGGTTCGCTGATGACAAAACGCGACTTGAACGCTTGGGCGCGAGACGCCTCTTGGTACATGATTTCGGAATATACGGTGCCTTGGGTTACTTCCGACAGTGAACACGCTGAGGAGTTAGCCTTAAAGTGGATGGTCGCCAAAAAGGAGAAGGTAGCCACCAGTGGTTGGGCAACCTATTCATCACTGCTAGGGCTTCGTGATGACAAACAGTTGAATCAGGTTGAAATCAAGAAACTGCTTAAACAAGTTGAAAAGGAGATCCATCAAGCTCCTAATCGCGTGCGTTATACGATGAATGGATTTGTCATCTCGGTCGGTACCTATGTGAAACCGCTGCTGAAGCAAGCGCAAGCTGCGGCTAAAAAAATCGGCAAGGTGGACGTGCAGATGGGGGAAACTTCTTGCAAAGTTCCTCTCGCAACGGATTACATTGCCAAGGTCGAAAAAATGGGGCGGATTGGGAAGAAACGAAAATCTGCGCGGTGTTAAGCGTGGCCCGCAAATCAGACTTTCTTATTCGGCGTCCGTCGTTCCGTAATGTATCGCAAACAGCGGGCAGTTTTCGTAAATGATACTGAACGGTTGGGGACCGACCTCGCAATGATTAACGCATCCTACGTATCAGATTTGCCGCGGATTTGCTAAAACGGTGCGATGTTAATCGCAATTCAAATTCTGTGTGGTTTCGTACTGCTTATCGTGGGAGCCGAAGTGTTGGTCCGCGGCGCGGTTCGTCTTGCTGCTCTCTTGGGTATGACGCCCCTGGTAATTGGCCTGACCGTGGTCGCCTTCGGTACCAGTTCTCCTGAATTAGCCGTGAGTCTCCAATCGGTGTTCGCAGGTTCCGCCGAATTAGCGGTGGGCAATGCGGTCGGTAGCAACACCCTGAATATTCTTTTGATACTAGGACTGGCCGCCTTAATTTTTCCAATGGCCGTGCAACGTCAAGTCATCCGGTTGGATTTGCCGGTGATGATTGGGGTAACGGTTGCCTTGCTTCTGATCTGCCGGGATGGAGAAATTAATCGTTGGGAAGGCATAGGTATGGTGATTTTTTTGATCAGCTATATCTCATTTCTAATCAGGATATCCCGCCGCGAGACCCGACAAGCACGCGAAGCAGCGAAAGCGGCACTTGCAGAAATAGAACAGGAAGCCAGCGAAACAAGCAACGAAAACGAGCCAGCGTCGATCTCCTCGTTTGGGTTATTCGTAAAGCAGGCTTCCCTCGTGATCGCTGGCCTGTTGATTCTAGGTTTCGGATGCCGTTTATTTGTAAATGGCAGCGTGGAATTGGCTCGAGTTTTGGGTGTGAGCGAGTTGATGATTGGTTTGACGGTCGTCTCGATTGGTACTTCGTTACCCGAATTGGTCACCACCGTGATTGCCAGTTTCCGCAATCAACGCGAGATGGCGGTTGGGAATATCGTGGGCAGCAATCTTTTTAATATTCTTTGTGTTTTAGGTGTCACAGCCAGCGTCTCACCAGTAGCACTGCCGGTTCCCGAACAGGCAATTTTGTTCGATATCCCGGTCACGTTGGGTGCCGCGATTATCTGTTTACCGATCTTTTTTACCAAGATGGAAATCTCCCGCTGGGAAGGTTTGCTGATGGTGGTGCTGTACAGCGCGTATCTTGGCTATTTAGTGATGGTTGCCGTCGATTCCCCTTATCTCGATTTATTAACGTTTTCAATTTGGTATGGATTGTTTCCTTTCACGTTGGTTTTATTGACCGGTTCGATGTTTTTGAGTTTGAAAAAAGCTGATCCTCACGGT
>JAAEPL010000304.1 GCA_024232675.1 Planctomycetaceae bacterium | reverse complement strand
GCGGTTTCGTTCGGAGCATCACTCGTCTTGCGACGGTGTTAGTGGCCGAAGTTCATTGCCCTGTTTGTCCACAGGGTATAACGCGCCTTCGCTGTTCAGTTGTGCGATCATCTCACGCATCATCCGCTTGAGGACCTCAGGCTGGGTATCCGCAACATTGGTCTTCTCAAACGGGTCAAGGGCGAGGTTAAATAATTCATACCGCGTTTTGGCGGGGTTCATGTCTGGCAGGTAGTGGTAGATGACTTTCCAATCGCCTAGGCGTAACACGGTGTAGTAACTACTGCGATGGCTGTGGGGAAAGTGCATAAGAAACCGCTCTTCCCGGTCAGCGTTGCGTTTGCCGGTGAGTTGCTCGGCTAAATCTTTGCCATCGATCATATGGCCTTCGGGTACCGCCACCCCGGCAAGGTTTAGAAGGGTAGGGTATAGGTCCATAACGCTACCGAGCTGGTTTTGGATGACTCCTTGGGCAATCGGCAGTTTTTGCTGCCACGGATTATTGGGATCGGGTTTGGCCCAAGCGGCGATAAAGGGTGCCCGCATACCGCCTTCGTAGTGGGTTCCTTTCTTGGCACGCAAAGGGAAGGAGCTATTGTGTTCGTGGGTTGGCCCCAGTGGAGCGTCGCTTCCGTTATCGCCCAGAAAAATAATTAACGTGTCTTGAGCAATCCCTTTCGAATCCAAATGATCCATGACGTCGTTCAGACAGGTATCCATGCTTTCTACTAACGTGGCATAGGCCTGCGCGGCTTTGCGTTTCCCCGAATCGGCGTAATTAGCTGCGTAACGCGGGTTGCTGTGAAAAGGTGCATGCAATGCATAGAGTGCGAGGTCAAGAAAAAATGGTTGGCCGTCTTCGACGGCTTGGTCAATCTGTTGTATGGCCTCAAGCGTGAGAGCCTCGGTGAGAAAAGTTTCGGAGCCGTGGTACTTTTGCAAGTGCGGGACTGCGCGTTTTTTATTTCCTTTGATATGTCCGTAACCATCCTGTCCGTAATAGCTGCCCGGTTGTCCCCAGGAGCAGCCCGCGATATTGACATCGAAACCAAGATTGTCGGGGAATTCCGAAGGTTCGTCGTTGGGTCCGAAATGAGCTTTGCCGATAAAAATGGTGCGATAGCCCGCGGTCTTGAGCCGGCCCGGTAAGGTGCGGCTGGAATCTTGAAAGCCCGTCCAGTTCCAGTCGGGCGGTCCGAAGGGACCCTTGTTGTTACCCTCGGAACGGATCCACTGGGTGACATGGTGCCGAGTTCCATTTTGACCGGTCAGGATAGAAGTGCGAGTTGGAGAGCAGACGCTCATCGCGTAAAAATTATTGAGTCTTGTCCCTTGGGACGCCAGTCGTTCCATGGCTGGCGTGCGGTAGTAGTCATTGAGTGGATAACGTTTGGCGTTACCTTGATCGTCGGTCATAAAGGGTACGGAGGTATCCATGGGGCCCATGTCATCGACAAGGAAGACGATGATGTTCGGCTTTTCTGTTGCTTGGGCCGGTGTCGTGGGACCGATCAGTAACCAGAGGGTCAACAGAGCCCAAGATGTGCATGGAATGGGGAAGCGAGCGATAAGCGTCAGCATCATTAAGCCTTGCGTATATAGGTTCGTTGG
>JAAEPL010000303.1 GCA_024232675.1 Planctomycetaceae bacterium | reverse complement strand
GTGAGAATATTCATCCCCCGGAAGCTCGGTACGGACTGAGACCACAATACCTTACCGGTCTCAAGATCGAGACCATTCAGGTGTGAGCGGGTTTGTACCAGCAACTGGCGTACGCCATTTAGTTCAGCCACGGTAGGCGAGGCAAATGCGCTGCCCATCATGCCGCCACCATCAGACAAGGCACTCCAAATCACCTCGCCCGTGGTCTTGTTCAGTTTGTATAGTGCGCCCCCAGCTTGCATGTAGAGAGCATCATCCAAAATCATTGGTGACGAAGCACAGCCGAAGTCAGGTTTCTTAGACCCTGTCTCATTGGGGAAATCCTTTTTCCACAAAATCTTACCGCTATCTGAGTCAAGACAGACCAAGACATCGGTAATTCCGGCAACGTACAAGCGGCCGTCGTCCCAAGCAGGTGTTGATCGAATCCAGCTCCCGTTTTCGGCGGCGAAAAAGGGAACCTTCATAGATCCTTTCCATTCGGTCTCCCACAAGACTTTTCCCGTGGAGCGGTCCAAAGCGGTTACCACTTCGTATTTCTTGTCTTTGGTCTCCGTCACAAAAATACGATCTTTAATCACAATAGGACCCGAATAACTCGGCCCAAGTTCTTTTCGCCACGACTTCTTCAAAGTCGAATCGTCGAGCTTGTCAGGTAAGGTCGCCCCTTCGAAATTACCATCTCGGGCAGGCCCGCGCCATTGATTCCAATTGGTTAATTCGGATTCCTGGCCTTGGATGGACGATGAAAGACAAGCAGCAACTACAAAAAGGGCTACGCCTGTGAACACGTTCGATTTCATTGGGGGCCTTTCGTGAACGAATAGTTAGGGGTGAGTTAGATCGTAAAAATCGGAAAGACTAATAATTGGTGATCGCTGCCGTCCCGAATCGCGGAACGGTAGGTGGATACGCTGGCGATTTCAGTGTGTTCGCCAAAGAATCCAGTTGTCGGAGATTATCTCCGAACGCCGAATACTGCATTTTTTGACGTGTCACACCCTGTAACGCTCGTCCACCAACGGTCAAAAAGGTATCGGCTGGCAGGGAAGAGCGGAAACGTTCGAAAGATTCCAGGAACTCTTCCTCGTCACTGATCGCAGAAACGCTGAGCCAGAACAATCGAGGACGGTTTTCAATGGCTGCTGCCGCCAAGGTATTGAATGGTAATTGGCTACCTAAAGACTGGGCTCGCCAACCGGCCTCACGAAAAACCATTTCCACGAGGTTGGTCGGTAATGAGAAACTATCTCTTTCGGGCGCTCCGCCAATCGCCATCGGTGCGTTGGCGTCGGGCGTCGGTAGAAGTTGACGAAGTTCCGCCAAAATCTTTAGTGTGATTTCACAAGCTCTTCGCTCGCGGTAGATCTCTATGCTGCCGAGTTCCCACTGGATTCCGATCTCTTGGAACGCAGGTGAAATCACATCGTCACCGATTTCGGCTACGGATTGACCTGAGAGGAACAGTTCTAAAATGATCTGATTTGCCAGATCTTCGTTCCCTTCGACGATACTTGCCAAGAAATCTTGTCGGGCCGAGTTGACATCGCGCTCACTAGGGCGGATGCCAGAGGGTAGGCCAATCATTTCGGAGCGAATTAATGAGTGTTTACTGGTTCGCACGAAATCCACCACCGAAGGTCGGGACAGACGACGATGGCCTCCCGCCGTGGTCTGAAAATCGATTAAACCGCGATCGCACCAGCGTTTCATCGAAGACTCGCTGACGCCGATAGCCATGGCGACTTTTTTGGGGGTGAGCTTTTCCGCCTTCATGAGTTTTCTCCCAGAACTAATAATCGGACGCTTCTGTAAGTAACGTACGTTTTGCACGTTTTTATTCTCGTGGAACCGCAGCTCAGATGCAGAGAAAACAAAAAAGCCCAAATTTTATGATTAATTGTTGAATCTACACCCTTCGTCACTTCGAAGCTGCAAGTAGAAAATGAATGTTTTGAGCGTTTTTTTGGATGGTTCCATGAGCAAGTCAGGCCGGTTTGAAGTGTTTTTTGACGGCGATTGCCCGCTTTGCAAACGTGAAATTGATTGGCTGAGGAAACGTGACCGAGACCACCAGATTCAATTTACGGATATCGCAGACCCTCATTTCGATGAAAATGCCTGCGGTAAAACTTATGAAGATCTGATGGCAGAAATTCATGGTCGCCTGCCGGATGGCGAATGGGTCAAAGGCGTCGAGGTATTTCGGCACCTCTACAACGCGGCCGGCTTTGGGTTTGCTGTTCACATGTCAAGATTGCCCGTTGTCCGCTTTGGTTTGGACATCGGTTATCGTGTGTTTGCTCGTTACCGCACTCGTCTTACAGGGCGTTGCAAAGATGGTGCGTGCCGTGTCCCGACGCGGGAATCTCGGCAACCGACTGAATCTCATTCGTCAGATCGTTTGGCAAAGGAAAGTACATCGTGAATCGACCGCGGATAGCAATCATTGGATCGGGTATTTCAGGCTTAACGGTGGCTCGGCATTTGCATGCCGAAAATGATATCACTATCTTCGAGGCATCGTCTTGGGTGGGTGGACACACCCATACGATTGACGTGGAGAGGGACGGACAGCAATGGGCTGTCGATACGGGTTTCATAGTTTTTAATGATCGTACCTACCCGAATTTCATCGAGATGCTCGATGAATTAAAGGTGCCTTCGCAACCGGCGCCCATGACCTTTAGCGTGCGTTGCGACGCCACGGATTTAGAATACCGCGGTGCCGATTTACCCGGCCTCTTCGCTCAGCGAAAAAACATTTTTCGTCCGCGTTTTTACCGCCTTTTGCAAGGCATCATCAAGTTCAATAAAGCGGGCGTAAAACTGATCGAAGACGGTGACGACCGCATGACGGTTAAGCAGTTCTTTGAAACGAATAAATTTTCACGCGACTTTTACGAGTACTATTTTTTGCCGATGGGTTCGGCAATTTGGTCGTGCCCTCAGTCAACTTTTGAAGAGTTTCCGATTCGATTTATTGCCGACTTTTACCATCATCACGGCTTGCTCAGCGTTAAGAATCGGCCTCAATGGCGAGTCATCAGTGGTGGTTCACGAAGTTACGTAGCACCGTTAATTGCCGACTTTAAGGATCGCATCCGGCTTGATACTCCCGTTCACCATGTGCACCGGCAACCAGAGCAAGTTACGGTTTCTTTCGCGGGAGGACGTGAAGTATTCGATCACGTAGTCTTTGCATGTCACGCCGACCAAGCGTTGAGGCTGTTGGGAGATAAGGCGACATCCAGCGAACGGCAAATTTTATGTGCGTTTCCTTACGAATCTAATGACGTGGTATTGCACCACGACGAAGAAATTTTGCCCAAAAGACGACGTGCTTGGGCAGCCTGGAACTATTTAATGCCGGATTCGCAAGAGCATAAGGCATCGCTCACGTATTGCATGAATATTTTACAATCCTTCGAATGCCAAGATACGTTTTGCGTTACCCTTAACAACACGGATCGCATCAATCCAAACAAGATCATCCAATCCTTCAATTATTGGCACCCCGTATTTGATGCGCGACGAAAAGAAATGCAACAACGTCACGGAGAATTGCTAGGACCGCAACGCACCTCGTTTTGCGGTGCCTACTGGGGAAATGGTTTCCACGAAGATGGCGTTGTCAGCGGGTTGGCCGTGGTTAATCAATTCAAACAAGCATCCGCAACCAACTCATCCAAACAGTTGGATACGACAGGTAATCCCTAAAACAACCGGATGCGTTGGGGGAACATCAAGGTAGATTGATAAGAAGTCAAATGAACAGTTGTATTTATCAAGGGAAGGTTTTGCACCGCCGGTTTCACCCGGCTCGGCATGCATTCACCTACCGCCTGTTCATGCTGTACCTCGATCTCGAAGAATTGGACACGGTTTTTCGAAAACGTTGGTTATGGTCCACGCGAAGACCCAATTTGGCTTGGTTCCGCCGTAGTGAACATTTGGGAGACCCCCAGGTTTCATTGAGTGACTCAGTGCGAGAACTAATAAAAAAGCGTACCGGCGAAACGCACATAGGACCCATCCGCTTGCTAACTCACCTGCGATATTTTGGCTTCCAGATGAACCCGGTCTCTTTTTTCTTTTGCTACGACCAACAAGAGCAACTGCAAAAAATTGTGGCCGAAGTAAATAACACCCCTTGGGGCGAGCAGCATTGTTACGTGCTTGGCGGCGAACATTTTTCTCCTCAGCACGTCGGTCAGCGTGAAATGTTAACGAAAGACTTTCATGTCTCGCCCTTCTTGCCGATGGACATGCAGTATCAATGGCGAATCTCTCAAACCTCCGAAAAACTTAATATTGGCATCGCGAACTTCCAACAAGAGCAACGCATGTTGAATGTCGCAATGACCATGAAGCGGGAACCTTTAACGGCATCAAACTTGCGAAAAATGCTGATCCGTTACCCGTTGATGACCGGACAAGTATTTGCTGGAATTTATTGGCAGGCATTGCGTTTGAAATGGAAAAAAGTTCCGTTTTTTCCGAACCCAAAAAGTACCGATAAAGAAGTTGTCGCACTGACTCAGGAGTCAGTGGAAGATGACGAAATAGAACAACCTTCACCCTTGGTCAGTGGACCCCACCAGGAAAATTATGTTTGAGAACCACTTTAGAAAGCTCGTTCAAAACCGTCTGCAAAGTTTGCGTGATGGCATTCTGGCCGTCCAAGAAGGCGAGCAGACCCATTTGTTCGGTGATGCCGACAGCTCCCTAAAAGCGCAGGTCGTGATTAACGATCCGGCTTTTTATCGAGCGATGGTGACCGGTGGCGGGCTTGGGGCGGCCGAGTCACTGGCCCGCGGTGAATGGAGCTGCGACGACCTAACTGCTCTAGTGCGGATTCTCGTTAGAAACTTGCCCCAAGGTGATACAGCCAACGGGCCACTAAGTGCGGCAAAAAATGCGTTGGCGAAAGTTGGCCACTTTTTGAGAAGGAACACCGTTTCCAACGCGAAACAGAATATCGTCAAACATTACGATCTAAGTAACGAGTTTTTTGCGTTGTTTTTGGACCCTTCGATGGCTTACTCCAGTGCCATTTTTGTGAATCCCGATGACACGCTTTATCAAGGATCCATGGAGAAGATTGATCGGGCCTGTAGAAAATTAAACTTGCAATCTTCGGATCATCTTTTAGAAATCGGCACCGGTTGGGGCGGGTTGGCAGTACACGCTGCCAAACATTATGGATGCCGGGTGACCACCACCACCATTTCAGATCAACAACACGCATTTGCCCAGCAGCGAATTCGTGATGAGGGCCTCGAAGGTCAAATTACATTGTTGAAAGAAGATTATCGAAAATTGACGGGCACCTATGACAAGTTAGTAACCATTGAAATGATCGAGGCCGTCGGGCATCAATACTTTGACACATTTTTCCAAAAATGCGGCCAGCTTTTAAAGCCCGAGGGTGAGATGTTGATGCAAGCCATTACCATCACCGACTACCGCTTTGAACATCACAAAAGAACCGTGGATTTCATCAAGAAATATATATTTCCCGGTGGCTGTCTTCCCTCAGTAACCGCCTTGTCGGAATCTATGGCGCGGCAGAGTCGCATGAGAATGGTGCACATGGAGGACTTTGCTGACCACTACGCCGAGACGTTAAGACGCTGGCGTTCTGCCTTCTTCGACAAAATAGATGCGGTTCGAGAGCTTGGTTTCGACGACCGTTTTATTCGTATTTGGGATTATTATCTTTGTTACTGCGAAGCAGCTTTCATGGAACGACATGTCAATGTTACTCAGCTTTGGTTTGTAAACCACGCTTCGAAAACCTCACCTCTCGATCGGGAGCTGCAAAGATTACCCAAGCCGTTTCGGGAACAAGGGACAACGCCGCGAAGTGAGGCCGCTCGCGCCAAATCAAATTCGGGCCCCGGTGTCGAAATTAATGAGGTGGTGGCGTGAATCCGTGGTGGCTGAATTCTAGGCAATTTCCATCGATCGCCGAGTCTCTCAACCCCAGCGGGCTCGGTTTAAAAAATCGGCGGCCAACGTCTTTCGAAAATATCCAATGAAACGCGAGGCGTTTTGCAGGTAGCTTTCCGCACACTGACTTAACGCCTTACCACCAAACGATTGTTAGCCCACTCACATCCCGCGGAAGGTGAGAGGCACCTGAAACCATTTTCCAAATCCCCCAGAAACCTAAAAGGAAAATATTATGGAATTTATTACCAAGGCTGTTATTGAATCCATCGAACGGGGTTGGTTACCAGACGGTATGACCCGTGCACTCACGCGTCGTTTGTGCGACGTGAGATTGCGTGAGTTGCGCCGCGAGAACGTAAGTACGGAACAATTTGCGGGGGAAATGAAGCAAGCCCCTGTTGCTCCCGTACCGGAGAAGGCCAATGAACAACACTATGAATTACCAGCTGAGTTTTTCGAATTGATGCTTGGCCCGAAACTCAAATACAGCTGCTGTTATTTTGAAGATGAAAATACTGATTTGGGTCAGGCGGAGGTAGCGGCACTTTCGCAGACTTGTGAACGCGCGGAGTTAGAAGATGGCATGCACATTTTGGAGTTGGGGTGCGGTTGGGGCAGCCTGACGCTTTGGATGCTCGAAAAATATCCACACGCCAAAGTCACTGCCATTTCGAATTCGCGCTGGCAACGCGAGTTGATTTTAAACCGGGCTAAAAAAATTCAAGCGGAAGATCGATTGACGGTCATCACGGCCGATATGAATGATTTTCAAATCGAACAACGGTTCGATCGCGTTGTTTCCTGCGAAATGTTTGAGCACATGAGAAACTACCAAGAATTGTTACAGCGAGTTGCGGGTTGGCTAACTCCAGATGGCAAGTTGTTTGTACATATCTTTTGTCATGAAGATTTCGTTTATGAGTTTGAAACCGACGGCGCTTCGAACTGGATGGGGCGTTATTTTTTCACCGGTGGGATCATGCCCTCGTTTGATATTTTTAGCCAATTCAAACAAGACATGCGGGTCCGCAAGTCTTGGTCTTGGAATGGGACGCATTACGAACGCACGTGCAATGCGTGGCTGGATTTACTCGATGAGCGAAAAGAGCCAGCCATGAAAATCCTTCAAGCCACCTACGGTGAGAAAGAGGCCGCTCGTTGGTTGCAGCGTTGGAGACTCTTCTTAATTGCCGGTGCCGAACTGTTCGGCTTTCAAAACGGGCAACAATGGTTGGTGGGACATTACCTATTGGAACCAACAGCAAAATTTGCCAGAGCGAGTGAAGAGTTAATACATCAGTAGGGCGACTTGAATTATCCCGTCGGTTGCCAGTATTGGTCTAGTCTTAAATGGCAAATAGCAAATAGCAAATGGGAATGGATGCCGAGATCACCATTTTTGCTGACTTCAAACCTTTGTTGACGCACGTTTTCGCAGGAAGAACATGTACACCATTTTGTTGACTCAATTCGCAACCACTTGGTTTATGGTGGGTCTGATTTGGCTCATTCAGGTGGTGCACTACCCGTTGTTTGCTAATGTCGGTGAAGAACATTTTCAGCTGTACTCCGAGCGCCATCAGTTTCTGATTACCTTCATTGTGGGCCCGGTGATGGTTGCGGAATTAATTACGGCAATCGTCATGGCTTTGTACCCGCCCACACCCGATGTGGGGATGTGGCTGCGAGTCGGGTTGGGGTTGTTGATCGTTATCTGGGTGGCGACGGCCGCCGTGCAGGTTCCACAGCACGGCCGGCTAACGCAAGGATTTGATCTGCAGACCATTCAATCATTGGTGGCCGGTAATTGGATACGCACAATTGGATGGACCCTGAGAGGACTGATTTTGCTCGTGGTCTTGAGCAAGCTAATTGCGGTGCCCAGCAGTTGAAGGCAGGGTTTGTTTTGCCGTCGAAATCTTTAGCAAAGGATCGATATGCTGACGCGCTCTGAAGATCATACTGTCCCCACCATCGGGATGGAGGCATTGGGCCGATCGTCATGGCGACTGACCACCCAAGTCGTATTGCCGAAACCAAGGAACGAGGTTTTTCCTTTCTTTGCCGACGCGGGGAATCTGG
>JAAEPL010000302.1 GCA_024232675.1 Planctomycetaceae bacterium | reverse complement strand
GTAAGTGTGTTTAGCTTAGCTCTGTGTAGTCAGTTTTCGCTAAATGTACATCTGACAGGCTTACTACCCATATTTTCTCTATATTTACGGTAAAAATATTGGAAGAATTAAGGATATAAATCTTCATTCTTAGAAAGTGGTGAGACAAGCACCATTAGCGAGGTGGGTGGGCTCTTTTGGATCGGTACAAAAACCTCCACCCCCTTGATGGCCAGCGTTATTAGAGGTCACAAAAAAATCATCATCTTTATGTCAAAGTTAAAATCTTCGTCGCGTAGTATCTCTTATAGAACGTCAGAATGTGATGTATCCGCTCGATCTTTGGAGAACAAAAGCCTGAATAACAAAACCTGGCAGAACTCAATCACGATTGCGATCCTTCAGAGTCAGAAACAACGAGATCTTCACCATCTTGGTGAGCTATTTGGTGAGTTTCTCTCATAAAATGCTGGATATGCTGCGTTTTTTGTAAAGGTTCGAGTCCAAGAGGCGGCATTCTTCAATCGATTCGGTAAATCATTACCGACGCTCGATCAGCCAAGCTTCGTCTTTACCCAAAAACACGGGCAGAAGAATTCGGTTCGCCCCTCTCTTTTGAAAAAGGGTAACTCGCGGAGCCAGTGATCATCCGTGGAAGAAACCTTGAGCACGCCTCCGACATTCTGGCATGCCCACTGATCATAGATCGTTCGCGCGAGTTTTAATGCCGCCTCAGGTAACGCACTAGGCAACGCACTAGGCAACGCACCACGATTGGTTGTCTTGGATACTGGCGTAAACCACCCATTATAAAATGCCCGAGATTCCCTAAAACTTCGGGAGGATCTCGAGTTGTTGTGCCAAGGGCAAATCCACGAACGTTTCAAACTCTTCGATAAAGTCTGCGGAACTTTGTCCGAAGGTTTGCTGAAACGCTCCCTCCCAGCCTAATTCTGCCACGTTCGGATGAAACGACTCGAGCAGTACATTCGCGCCATGTTTATTCATCAGATAGGCGATTGCCCAAGCACCGCTCTCATAGGCTAGTTCTCTACAATCGCCCTCGTAGGTATCAGGCAGTATGCTTGGACACGATTTACGTTTTTCTTGCACGAGTTGCATTTTACTTGTCATTCGGCTCTTCAAGTCAGGCCATTCGCGGCCTGAATTTTTCCAATTCGGCAGCTCACCTGAAGCCCATAGTTTTTCAGCCGTCATTTCCGCCATCGCAACGGCGGAGCCTTCCGCAAACCACACCGGCCCCATCTGTTTTTGACGAGTTTGATGATCCTCGGCTGGAATAAACGCTTGCTGTATGGAGTGCCAATACTCGTGGAAAATCGTAATCTGATCGCCTTCGCCGGCGATATCAAGCAACCCAGCAAACCCCAACGGAAGGGAGGAGGAGTAGCGGTGAAATCCCCATTCTGATCCACCGTTATGTCCAGCACTCATCGACGCCCGACCGGTTGCCAACGCCTGAGCACCGATCTCTTGATAAGAAAGGAAACCATGATCCTTATTATTGCGATCGCGCAGGCAATCCCGTTCCGTCATGTCTCCCCGAGCAACTCTTCGTTGACAGAACTGAGCGTTCAACTCCAACGCCGCGTCTCGGTCCGTTCCCAATACCCAATACTCAAGCCGGCCAGACGATCCCCATGTTTTCACTGCCAGTGCAAGTGTTTCGGTGACACCTGTTTCCACCGCTTCGGAGACATCGGATGCCACAAAAACCTCGATTTGGTTTTCTTGCTTGATCCCAAATAGATTGGTTGGCACAACCGCCTGTGGGGCAGGTTCGTTCTCCTGAACGAAGCCAACCATCATCAATATTGCAAAGTAGAAACTCATGAGATCTCACACAAAAAATCATCGTTCATTCTGACGACCGATGACGCCAGCAACGCGCTGCCTATCATCGGCGAACGCGTGTCTGTTCCAGCGGTTAGAGGGTGCATCGTAAATGATGCATGTCGATAAATGACTGTGACCGAATATTATCTTAGACAACCCACTCATGAATTTCTATTCTCGCTTTAGCGTGCCGCTTAAATTGAAACGTAATCGCAGGTCTTAGCAACAATCGTGCGCTTCCGATCTCCCTTGAGGCAAATTCATTAAATACCGAAATCAGCGTGACCCAGGGATCACCCTGCCCCATCAGAATTTCAGTCAATGTTACGTGGTGAAGCTATTGACGCATTTCCCTCGAACCCGTCAGTTCTGCGGTGCACGGCACATTCTTTTTGGTATGCTCAAATGAATTCGCGGTGAGTTTTACCTCCATGCCTACTAGCATAGGTTGGTTAATTGCCGGATCCTCAAAGGAAAATATCATGCTCGCTCCAAGATGGATGATCATCCTGACAATCTCCTACGTCCTCACCTGTTCATCGCGGGCACAAATGAATGAATCGATTGAGACAATGAGCACTAAGGTCAATGGTCATCAGCTCTCTTATCTACTGCAGGTACCGGACGCTCAGGCACCCGCTGAAGGATGGCCCCTGATTCTTTTTTTGCATGGGTATGGTGAGTGTGGCACGGATATCAACTTGGTCAAAGTTCATGGACCTCCCAAGCGATGGCCAGAGATGGGAGCCTTACAGCAATGCGTGATCGTTTCACCGCAATGTCCCGCCAACAGTTGGTGGCGGGTGGCGGCGCTCAAAGCACTGGTCGATGAATTGATAGATGAACGAAGTGATATCGACCCGAACCGTCTTTACATCACCGGCCTCAGCATGGGCGGGTACGGTACCTGGAGCTTTTTGTCGAATTATCCAGATTACTTTGCCGCTGCGTTGCCGATCTGCGGGGGCGGTAACCCATTAGAGCTAGGGGATAATCCAAGCATCGATGAAACCGGAATCGTCAACGAATTTTTGCCGGACGGATTGCTGCGTGCTAAAGCAACTCCGATTTGGACCTTCCACGGCACCGACGATCAAACCGTTCGCATTGAAGAGACCTCGCGCCTAGTCGACCGCTTAAAGCAGGCATCCGCACCGAACGTTAAATTTACATCGTTGAAGGATGTAGATCATGTCCGCGCTTGGCAAATGACCTATACTGATCCCAAAGTTTGGGAATGGCTGTTCGAGCAGAAAAAACAGCAGAAGCGTCCTCGCTGACGTTCGAATTACCCGATCGGCCGGCAAAACCGCGTTCGTTACGCCTAAATAATTGACCCTCTTCCCCTAACGCGGCGAACTCACTATCTCCATCAGTTATTGCGTTCGAAAACATCGCATCGGGAACCAACACCACCCCATTCCTTTCATCTATTACAATGGCATCGGCGTGCTCGTTCGAGCGAGCGTTATTGGATGCTTTTAAGCACGAGCGAACCTATGGAATGGCTTAATTACCACCACCTTTATTACTTTTGGTTGACCGTTAAAACGGGCACGGTAGCTGGTGCGGCAAAATCCTTGCACTTGGCTCGCCCGACGGTCGCCGCTCAGATAAAGGAGTTGGAAAAATCCTTTGGTGAGAAATTATTCGAAAAACACGGTCGGGGTTTGGTGTTGACGGAATTCGGCGCGCAAATTCACCAGTATGCCGATGAGATTTTTGCCATCGGCCACGAACTACGCGAATTTGTAAAACTGGGTCACAACATCAACCGCAAGCGTTTTGTCGTTGGACTACCTGACGTCGTACCGAAACATATTGCGTTCGAATTACTTAAGCCGGCTCTTCACATGCCGGAGCGGCCCCGCACGGTCTGTTATGAGGGAAAACTGGTTCAGCTGCTGACGGATTTGGCTTTACATAAACTCGATCTCGTCATCTCCGACGCGCCGGCACCTACGACACTGGAATTAAAGCTTTACAACCACAAGCTCGGAGATTGCGGGATCTCGATGCTGGCGACGCCCGCGTTGACAAAAAAATATCGCAAAGGTTTTCCTAATTCGCTTTCAGACGCGCCGGTCCTGTTGCCAACCGAACACACGGCGGTGCGGCGCTCGCTGAACCTGTGGATGGAAGAGAATGATATCTTCCCCGAGATCGTGGCCGAGTTCGAAGATAGCGCCTTGTTGAAAGTCTTCGGGCAAGCCGGCGAAGGTATCTTTCCTGTTCCCACCGCGATTGAATCACTAATTAAAAAGCAGTTCAATGTCCACTTGGTGGGCCGCGTCGAAGAGATCCGCAACACGTTCTTCGCCATCTCGGCTGAAAAACGAATTCACCACGAAGCGACACTGGCTGTCATTCGCCAGGCGCGGAACGAATTGTTTGAATCTTAATTCGCTTGTGGCCAAGCTGAGGCCCCTGTGAGCCTCGCTCGCCATGCTCATTTAGATCGATTGGCTCGGATAGTCGTTGGCCATCTCGCCCTGCTCTGCGGCACTTCGAAAAAAGGAGCGTCGATTCAATTCCACCTTCGGATCCGAATGGAATCGGCCGTGTAGCGACTCCCAATCAATGACCAGCTTCCCGCCCGTCTGCTCGTGCTGCCTGGCCCAGTTCATTAACAGGTCCAAACAAGCATGGTCAATATAGGTCAGTTCCTCAAACCGAATATGCAATTCAGTCGATTCCGTGACCTCTTCCAACTTAGCAGCCAGCATCGGTAGTCGCAGAAAAGTCGCGGCTCCCCGCAACGTGAGATAGGTGCGTTCACCTTCCGTTACCAGTTCGGATTCCAGATGCGAAAATCGGTGCAGTAGTTTGGCTGCCGAAAGCAAAATACCAACCAGCACGCCCACGAGCAGATCCTCACCGACAATCACGAGCATGGTGACCATGAAAATGGCCGCTTCACTGCGACTCGTTTTCATGAGCTCTCGTACTTGTTTAATGTTTACAAGCTTACATCCAATGTAGACCAACAGGGCTCCCAAAGCGGCTCGCGGTATGTAAGCCAAGACAAAAGGGAGTAAGACAACGAATACGAGTAGCCAAATTCCGTGCAGCATCGTCGACGTTCGTGTCTTCGCACCCGAATTGACATTCGCCGAGCTACGTACGATGACGCCCGTCATTGGCAATGCGCCAACTAACCCGCAAAGCACATTACCAACACCCTGGGCAGTAAGTTCTTTATCGTAGTTCGTGCGTGGACCGGAATGCATTTGATCAACGGCCGTGGCACACAGAAGTGTCTCTGCGCTGGCGACCAGCGCGATCACAAAAGCGCTCGTAAGCACCATCGGATCAAGCAAAAGCTGAAACCAAGTCCAGGTTACGGGAAGGGTAGTCTCTTCAAATATGTTGGCAGGCACATCCAGCCGCTGAACTTGGAGTCCTACGACATTGGCGAAAATCGTCGCTACCGTGATTCCAACCAGAGCAGCCGGCAAAAGCTTCAGCTTACGCGGCGCGATAAGCGGCCATCCAATGATGCACACAATGGTGACGATACCCGTGAGGGCCGCCAGATGGTGGTTGGCGGACGTATCGTTAGAGAAGCACTTGATGATGGCTTCTGGAATGGTCGCTAGATATTGCAATCCACCGTGCGCCTTTTCGCCATGCCACATCGCAACGTGATCCAACATGACATGAAATTGGCTCGCTAAAATCAGTATCCCAATACCAGCCAGCATGCCCTTGATCACGGCCGGGGAAACGGCACGAAACCACTGACCTAATCTCAACTTGCCTGCCACAATTTGAATGATCCCAGCCACAAAAACAGCTGTTCCTAAGACCATGAGTGAATAGGCGACCACGTCTCCTTCGGTGTACTCGACCCCTTCCCCTAACTTGGCCAAGAAACTTTGTCGGCCCTTGGCTAACAAATCAGCCACAATGACGAACAATCCGGCGGCGGGGCCACTGACCTGTAGCGGGGAACCCGCCAAGGCTCCGGCTACCAAACCACCAATAATGCCAGTGATCAGAGCTCGAGCTGGGCTAACACCCACGGCAACAGCGATCCCAATACACAACGGAAGCGCCACTAGAAAAACGACGATCGAAGCCATGAAATCGGTTCGGAAGTTTTTCTTCCAACCGGTTTCCGAGGAATCTTTTGGGGCCTGTTTAATCTTATCAGTCATTTAATCTTCTATTAGATAGTTCAGCAGTCTTGCGTCTTCTGGGCGGCGAGCCGGACGGGTTGGATCAGGCGATATTGAAACCGGCAAGGGAGGTCTCATTCAAAAAATCCACCTCACCTGATTCGAAGTGATAAACCCATCCCAAAAGTTGTAGATCGCCAGCAGCCGTCGCTCGCTGAACGCATTCGTACTCCCGCAAATGATCCAGTTGCAACAACACGTTGCCGCGAATTGCATCGGCTAACGACAGTTCACCGTCTCGAAAACGCTCCAACAATGCCTCGCTGCGTTTGACCCAGTCCCGAATCGCTGGCATGGACTCCAAGGAGTCTAGATTCAATAGACCGGTCACCGCGCCGCAGTGAGAATGCCCACAGACGATGATCTGAGAGACTTTCAAAACATCTACGGCATATTGAATCGTTGCTTCGACCGATAACTCACCGACACCTGGCCGTGGCACAATGTTGCCTGCGTTACGAATTACAAAAAGTTCCCCGGGAGCCGTCTGAGTGATCAAGTTCGGATCGATGCGAGAATCGGAACAGGTGATGAACAACGTCTCTGGGGATTGCCCGCTCTCGAGACGACGAAACTCCTCTTGTCTCTTAGGGAAGACTTGAGTTTGAAACTTTTCGATGCCTTGATTTAATGTCATTCTTCTTCCTCTTCTGACGAACGGAGTTCGCAATCTCTTGGTGACGTCCTTCACAAAGAACGATTTTTTCGGTCCAGCGAACCGATAAGTCCGCGTGCTGTCATGGTGAGCCATGGACCGACATAATGTAGGAGTCCCGATCACTGTCTGGCGGCAGAAAACAATTACCGGCAACCGCCGCGTCTGGGCGGCGTTCCATTCAGGGGCCCGCCACCTGCGTGAACGTTTTTTACCTGCGATCTTTAATACGAGAGTTTTCTACTATTCTTGTACCGCAAAAGCCTGTCAAAGAAAAAGCAGCATTTCGTTCACTAATACAAAGAAAAAACCTTTGCGTTGCTTTTTCTACCTGCCAGCCTGTATCAGTAAAGTATTGGCAGTCGAGGGGCTTCTACAAAAGCAGCTTTTCCCGCGTTGAATGGCAGGGAATTCCTTGGTGTCAGTTTGGCCGCTAGCGGTCACTTAGGTTAGTCACTAGACCATTCAGCCGATTTTGGAAAAGGTTGGTCGAACGTTGTCGGTGGACAGTCGGTTCCGCGGTCGGGGCGGATCTGGGATTTTCTCTTGCTGGACGACGTGTAGGAATCACATCGGAGGTCGCTGGTGGTTATAATCCCGGATCTTAATCAGTCCCTTCCGGGTCCAACCATCTTTCAGGAGAAATTGCATGTTGTCGAATCGGTCTATTTTGATCTTGGCAGCTTTAGCCACTTTTTTACCCACGCTTCCCATGGCATCGGTATCAGCCAACTCACCGACTTCCGTCCTCAAAGCACCTCATTGCGAAGTACCATGCGGCATTTATGATGACCAAATGCGTTTTCAGCAAATGTTGGAAGACACAGCAACGATTGCCAAAGCAATCACCAGCATCAACGAGTTTACTGAAAACATGCAGGGTCCCCCTACTGCCAAGGGAATTAATCAGACCATGCGTTGGGTCACCACCAAAGAGAATCACGCTACGAATATTCAACACATCGTAAGCCAATATTTTCTTACTCAGCGGATCAAACCCAGCAACGAACGCTACGTAGAACAACTAAAGGCCTCTCACGCCGTTATGGTGGCGGCCATGAAATGCAAACAGGACGCTGCTCCGGCGACTGCCGAGACCTTGAAAAAGGCGATTTACGATTTGTATCGCGCCTACGAAGGCAAAGAGCCCGATTTGGCTCACGACCACAAGGACTAGATCCTGAAGCGGAATAAACAGCAAGGCAAATCTCCCATTGCAACCTCAGATTATCGTTTGGGTTGGTTTCGGGGGTTTGCCTTTTTTGCTGGACTATTTGGTTTCGTCTGTTCGCCTCCAAATGTATTTTCAACAACCCACTCGTGCTTCATTCTTTTAACGCAATTTGAAAACCTATTGACTGCTGACCATGAAGTTCATGAGCTGTGTATAAAATGGGGCCGGCAAAAAATTGACTCGTCCACCGCATCTTTTGTGGCGACGATGAACAAACCTGCGTCTCTTCTCGCAAGCTTCCATCTAACAAAAAAGCCCCTCTCGAATTCGAAAGGGGCTTTTTTTAATCGCCTGCTGTCATGACTCCACTAGTCATCTTTGTCGCCAGCTTTTTCTTTTTTTAGCTTCTTCAGAAACTCGCCAATTTCGGGGTAGTCATCTCCGCCTTTTAATACGGCCAGTTCGGCCAGTTTAATGGCCTCGTCCAGATTACCTTGTAGGTAAACGAGATGGGCCGCGGTATCAATTAAGGGTGCCCCATCGGGAGCAAGCTTGATACCTTTTTGGGCAGCCGCATAGGCAGCCGCTATGAGTGCAGGACTGACATCCTTGCCGCTATCTTTGAGTTGGACCACGGTCCACGCCATCTGGTTCAGGACTTGGGGGTTGTCCATTTCGGCTGTCATTTTCGTCATCGCTTCGGC